>JANOKO010001167.1:0-15998 GCA_031419335.1 Planctomycetota bacterium | reverse complement strand
ACGTAAGGTTGGTCCCGCAAGGAGAGCCAAACCACAGCCGACAACGAGAGTCGCGGCTACCAGATGTCGACCCGTTCGAAATGAAATCATGGCCTCCCCGATCAATGCCCCGGAATGCTACGCAGGCAGTTCTCGAGAGTCAAGTCGGCGTATGGTGAGCGGCCAGTTTTGTGTGTGCGTCACGAAAGTCGGCAGCAGGAGGAAATTCACCACGGATGCACGGAGAAAACCAGTTTCGCAGCCACTGGCCCAAGGCTCCACGAAGACGATTCGCGAGAAGCTGGTCCGCTGCTGATCGTCCTCTGCTGGGCCATCCTCGCGAGGCACCTTCCGGATCTGCCCCAAATGCGCTGCTCCGTGCCTCTGTGGTGAATTTCTGCCTACTTTTCTGATGCATACACCACCCCCGGCCACGTGTGAATGTCCCGAGAGCTGGTATCCGGACTCGGTCAAGGACGCCGAATCCCCCGCCAGATTCTCCCTTGAGAATCGCGCCCCACGAACCACTGTCCCTGGGGCCCAATGTGACAACTGGTCGTGTGTGTCACGGAGGTCGGGGTGGGAAATGTGAGTTCGATTCGCGAACCCGTGACCCGCCATGTCGCTTCCTTTCGCTTCGTGATTGTCCCGTCCGTGGCCAGGATCAATGCCTCCTGGGGCACATAATCGATCCAGCAATCCCACGTCCCGGTCAAGTCCGCTGGGGTCGGCTGCGGAAGCGAGACATCCGGTTCTCCGGCCAGTGGCCAGCCATCGTCACTCCACAGCAGCGGACGGACTTGCAGGATCGGACGCCCTCGGCGCGTGGTGTCATACGCATGATGCACCAGCCAGTCGCGTCCCGTATCTGCCAGGACGGCGTTGTGCCCCGGTCCACGAATGCTGTCGTGACCAGCCAGCACGAGAGTACCCCCGCCCTCAACCAGCGGTTGGCCTTGGGAATCGACATAGGGTCCATCGACTCGCGCGGACCGTCCCACCATGATTTTGTAGGTACTGTCCACTCCCTTGCAACACACATCAAACGACACAAACAGGTAGTAATACGTTTCGTGCCGGACAATAAACGGAGCCTCGATCGCCCCTCGATGGCGACCCGCGATGTGGGTCAATGGCCCGACCGGCTTCCCAGTGATCAGGTCGAGCCGGGTGAGATACAGACCATTCCAGAACGACCCCAAGGACATCCATGGTTGTCCTTGGGCATCGAGTACGACGTTTGGATCAATTGCATTGAAGTCGTCGATGTTCGGGCGGGAGCGAATGACCTCGCCCTGATCTTTCCAGGCGTATCGCGGGTCTGCGGGGTCGAGCGTGACGTTCGTCGTCAGTCCAATGCACGATAGGTTTTTTCCAAACGTCGAGACGGAATAGTACAAGTGGTACTCTCCATCAAAGAAGGCAATGTCCGGTGCCCAGCATCCCTTCGTCTCTGGCACGATCTCCCGCGCCCAAGCGGGAATTTCGGCCAGAACATCACCGCCACGCTCCCACGTCACCAAGTCCAAGCTGCGACGAATCGGGAGCTTGCCACCCGTGGAGAAGAGGACATACGTGTCCCCCTGCTTGATCAGGCAGGGGTCATGTACACCGACCTCTTGCCCCATCACCGCTGGCTGCGGCCATCCGCAGCAGAGTATGGCGAGGATCCCTAGAAATCGATGTTGGAGCATAGCCAGAGTGACTCAATCGAGGGTGGGGTGGAGGATGATGGCTGACGGCTGACATCTCCTCCTGGATCAGCCAGAGCCTTGCCGTGTCAGGAAAGGTCGTGGCCGCTACTTAATCACCTCTTTCGGCACCTGCCCGTCGAGATACCGCCAGTTCTTGATGAAGGAGATCACGTCGGCGAGTTGAGCCACGCTGAGTTGCTTCTCGAACCCGACGGGCATCAGTGAGACGCCGTTCGGTTTGAGCTGTTCGATCTCGGAGCGGAGGACGGTGATCGTCTTCCCCTCGGGCTGCTTCATGGTCACGCTGCTGCTGGTTTCGGACGAGATGATCCCGGTCGACACGGTTCCGGCGGTGTCGACCAGCGTGTAACTGAAGTAGTTATTATCGATCGCCCGGTTGGGGTCGAGGATGTCGACCAACAGCTGGGCGTGCGTCTTAACCCGCGAGTCGGAGATGTTGGGAGCCACGTCCACACCGAGGTCGCCGATCTTGTGACACTGGGCACAGTTCTTCGCAAACAACTCCCGCCCCCGCAGCGGGTCGTGCTCGTGTGTCAGAGCCGCCTGGTACTCCTCCAGTACCTTCGATCGATCAGCGGGAGCGTTGGCGGCGATCAGCTTCTGGAGGCGCGACTGAATCTCGGGGTTCTTGACCTGCTGCAAACTGGCGAGTCGCGTCTGGCCGATTTCGAGGAACGAGATCTGGTTCGACTCGACGAGGTCGAGGAGCTTGGTGATACGGGGTTCGGTCGCGAGGAGGCCTGAGATTATCGTGCTGCGAAGTACCGGAGATCGCTGTGAGAACTGATGCAGCAGCAGTTCACCCGCATCCGGATCTGGCAGGGCGGAAGCCGTTTCCAGAACGGCTTTGTAGACCTCGGTTGTTGATTCTGACGCAAGAATCTGGCGAAGCACCGGAGCCGTCTTGTCCGGTAACGAGAACTTCAGGCAGGGAATCATCCGAGCCAGTCGTTCATCGGGGACCGTGTTGGAAGAGCATGTCTCGATTAGTCTCTCTAAAAACTCATTCCAGTCCACTCGCATCTCGGGCGACGTATCGACAAGTGAGTTAACCGTGCCCCCTCGCGTATTCAGTGTTTGAGCCACAAGGAGAATGTCAGAAACGTTGTTCAATTTCACCACTCGACCGAAAAGCATTGGCAGCTCTTCTGGACTGGCACCTCGGATCGTTGCCACCAATAAGTTGCTCCACTCAATGCTTGGCTCATCAATCAGAAGTCGAGATTGTCTCATTGTTGGACCATCGTCCCGCCTGCGAGTCTTTTTTATCGGTCGATTGTCGTCCCGAGTGCGAATCTGGTCATCCAGAATGGCGTTCACAATTTCCGTCAGAAACGGCCCTTCTCCGAGGGCGATACTTGGAACATCATATGCATAGCCTCCTTGCAAATGTTCGATCGTCAATAGAGTGCGTTCTTGGCGATAGCGATCACCGAGTTGACCAAGAGACAGATGTAGCTTGCTGACGAGATTCGAGGACTCTTCTCGTTTGCCGAGTTTGATGAGACTGGATGCCAAGTCGGTGTCGTTCGCCACAAATTGCTCCGCCAGCTTCACGGCTTCATGTGTGAGTTGCGGAGCTTGGCCATGGACTATTAGTCCCGAATGCTTGAACTTCGAGAGGTCAGGCAGATTGAGTACTTCTCGTTGGATGATGTCGTTGATATCCTGAGCTTTCAGCAACCCCAGGCCATGTAAAGTGCGCAGCGCGACGATTGCTCCCAGATCGGACGGCTCTTTGGCAAGAATATCCCGCAGACACTCTTCTGCCTCAACGGCATGCCTCTCCACAAGAAGTCGCTGCGCGGTGTCTCGGTGCCAAGCGTTGGGGTATTCGACTAGTTGTGCGATCACTTGGGGATCGGTGGGGAATGGGATTGTTGTCCACGGAAATGTCATGATGGGTTTAATCTGATCTGGCTCGCCAATGGGAGTTCTTCCCACAACGCGCCAAATGCGACCACGTTCACTACCATGAGACAAGTCAGAACGGGTTTTCAGTTCAGTCGGCATATACTCCGGATGCTCGATCACGGCGCGGTACATGTCGACAATGTATAACGCTCCGTCTGGGCCCAGTGCCGTATTGACTGGACGGAACCAAGTCTCGTCGCTCGCCAGGAATTCCCGCTGGGGTGGTTTCCAGTCTTCGGGCCACGGGAAGAACTTGGGCTGATAGTCACAGTGAACCAAATTCCCGGTCGGGTCACACGTGAAGCTCTGGTTGTAGAACTTCGGCGGCAATGCCGTCCCGCGATAGATAATCAACCCACACGCCGCCGAAAACTGCCCCGCGTGCAGGTTCGAGGTCGTCCAAGCCCGGCTGATCGGGTAGAGCTTCGACTTCTCACCGGCGGGTGACACGTCCTCGTACACGCTTGGCACGGCGAGGTTCGGGTTCAGCTTCAGGTGGCGTTCCTCGATGATGATCTTCATGCAGGGGTTGCGGTTGCTGCACACGTACCGGTTCCCCTCGTCGTCAAACGTCAGCCCGAACTGCCCGTAGCCGCTGACCGCTTCGCACTCGCCGGTGAAGGGGTTGAACCGGAAATCGCGGCCCGCGATGTCGACCGGCTCGCCGAGCTTGGCCGACTCAGGTGCGGGCTTTGGCCACTTCGGACGAACCGCTTTCACCTTGCCATTCCGCAGCCCGTTCGCCACGTAGATCCAGTTGTCCGGACCGAACGTCGGGTGGTTGCAGCGCAGCTGGGGGTTCTCGGTGGCGAAGCCTTCGAACCAGACCTCGCGGAGGTCGGACTTCCCATCGCCGTCGGTGTCCTTGAAGTAGATCAGCTTCCCATCGGTCGTGACCAGCACGCCGCCGTCCCAGTGCATGAGGCTGTTCGCAAACAGCAACTGGTCGACGAACACGCGGGGGTTCGAATACTTCCCGTCGCCGTCCTCATCGGTGAGGACGCGAATCCGCGACTTCCCCGGCTCGCCCGGTGCCGGACCATTGGGGTAGTCGTGCATCTCGACGACCCACAACTGGCCTTTCTCGTCGAAGGCGATCGACACCGGTGCCGATACATCCGGCTCGGCAGCGACCAGTTCGATCCGGCAGTCGGGGTCGATCTGGAAGTGCTTCAGCGACTCCGCGGGTGTGAGGGGGCTGTTGACGGCTGGCTTCGGGGCTGGCTCGCCCGGCGGAACCGACTCTGTTGCGAAGCCGGTCTGCAAGTGAACTCGACACACGACCGCCAGCCACACCACCCATCGGCTCCACCTGCACATGCTGGCTCTCCGCACTGTCATCGGGCAATCCTCCTACTTGCTCAGTATTGAAGACTGAGAACTCTGTAACGAGTCTATCAGCTTGGCAGCCTCGTGGCATCGATCATGCCTAGACCTACGCCATTCATGGACTTGATTTCTGCCTCAAGCCAACCCCATGTCGGAATCACGCGGGCTGAAGCAGCACCCTGCACTCCTCGGTCACGTTCGCGATCGGAGTCGATTCTGTTGTCGGCTTCGGCGTGGAGTGTCGAAGCATTTCACGAATTCAACCGTGAGAGTCGAACAGAAGGCCACGATTGGGCAGGCTCGGTGTTTCTTCGCTCTCATGTCGCCTGCTGTTCAAAACCCAATCGAGACGTTGTTTCGAGCCAGAACCTAACTCACTTCAGGAGCTGGGGGACCAATGCAGCTCCCCAGAATCCGGCGGAGAACCCCAGACACACGACTGTCACAATCGCGAACCGCGACCAACCTCGCGTGGACAGCCAGCCCGCCCCAATGGCAAACGGGGCCGCTGGAATGAAGCCCATTAAAAAGCCCCACTCATGAGGCAAACTGGCTTGTCGGAGTAATAGAAAGAACGCCGCACACGTGAGCACCCACCCCAGCCCCATGAGATATGACCGGAGCCGCAGGGCTCGATCATGCGGGGCGCGAGTCACATCCACGGAAGCCAGGATCGCGGACTGAAAGGTGGCGAAGAGCGTGACCGGCCAAGTCAACGAGAACTGATCGGGATTGAGGCGATTCAGGACCGGAGTCGCTACCACCCCGATGAGTGCAATCGCCCACAGGCACCACTGGAACCGCTGCGTGACATGGCTGGGAACGTTTGCCACACTCGCCCCTCCGCACAGAAACAGCAATAGCGGGAACAGTGCGATGGCTAGGCATTGGAGATACCACCTCCTGTGTTCGTCGGGTTCAGGCCGCATGAAGGGGTGTTCGCGTTCTCCTTGGAGCAACAGAGCCGAGAGTCCGGTCAAGCGCGGGAGCCAGCGCCTACGGTGCGGTGCCACGATGGGAGCTGAGCTGTCCTGTGCGGTCAACGGGCCGACACGGACGGCGATGGCCCGCGAGTGAGAGCGGACGATCACCAGACCCGAAGACAACGCGGGCGGAGTCCAGCACACTTCATCATCAAACAGTTTCAGTCGGCCCAGTTCGACGTAGTGAGTTCGGTCCGCGCGGATGCGGATCAACTCCCCGGCGTCATTGAGCAACAGCAGATCGTCTCCGACCGAGACGAGGTTGGCCTGGCCGGGGATTTTTGACGACCACAGGATTTGTCCATCGCTGATGTTCACCGCGCGAAATTCCCCGCGCGAGGGACGGTGCGCCTTCGACTGAGGGTCACGCAGATCAAATCCGTAGATCGTGTCGCCGACCACCGTGGCCGAATCGACATCGTGTGAGAACTGCGGCTGGTGCCACAGTTGTTTGGCCGAGAGTACGGGTGGTCGAGTCTTGTTTTGACCCTGTTTCTCGGTCTGCCACTCCAATTGATAGGCCGTGGACCCCGCCTGGAACGGGGCTGAGATGACGAGGATCGGCTCTCGGTAAACCGGCAGACAGGCATGCTCGTCGTAGCCGACCGACAACTCGGTCTGCCACAGTTGGCGTCCGGTGGTCCGATCCTGGATGACGAGGTGATTTTGGAGATAGCTGACGAGCAGCGGTTGCCCCTGCAACGTGATGGGATATGACGAGCAGTAGCTGGACAGATGACTTCCAGAATTCCAGGCCATCTCTCCGGAAGGAAGTGAAAGTGCGATCACGCCTGTGTCTGGTCCGCCAATGGGGAGGAAGAGCCGGCGGTCGGTGATGATGGGAGAGGCGGCGTACCCAAACTCTGTGCCATGTCCCAAGGGGTACTCATGTTGCCACTTCCGTGTTCCCGTGCGGGCCTCGAGCGCCCCGACTTCTCCATCGGGCGTGGTGTAATAGACGGCACCTTCGAACACGGCCGGGGTTGATCGCGGACCGGGGTAAATGCCGACCAGTTCGTACGGGGCGCCCACACGAGTCTCCCAGACCGTCTGGCCAGTGTCTCGTTCCAGACAGATCACGTACTGCCCCAGTGCAGTTTGGTACTGGGTGTAAGCCAAGTCTCCGACGATGGCGAAGCTGGAGTAGCCCTGACCCAGATCGCGGGACCAGAGAATCGGCGGTCCACCCGGGAGCCAGGAGTCCGCGAGCTGTTCGCCGATCGCCACACCATCTTGGTGAGGCCCCCGCAAACCGGGCCAATCGGTGGCCTCACCTGTCGAAGTGAGTATCAGCCAGAAAATGCCGAAGGCCATGGCGCAGGAGTCGATAACCCTGATCCCTCGGACAGCGAGCATGTGTGGTCCCCGTCAGGGAAGAATGTGAGCAGTTGCAGAATTGGACCTCACTCACATGAGGTCGGAGGGGCAGGCAGGCATCTCTGCCACGTCGACAAGCCCATTCGAAAACGGCTCTCCCGTAGACCTACGCACCACCGTATCCAATTCATGAATACAAAACCAGAATTGCGAGAAACCAAGTGAAACTGGGTCTGCCCACGATCCCTGGCATCCCTAAATCTTGGCCAGTCCTGGGATTGGCCAGTACAGGTGCCATTGGCCGCTGTCTTGCAGAGTGGTCAGGGCGGCGGTCGATTCGGCGGGGTGGTCCAGACACTGCTTTGAGTGTCTGGGTTACAGACATAAAAGGCTGACAGGAGTTAGGGCGGCGACAGTGCCATTCGTTCCTGACACCTTTGATTGACCCAGGTTCACACGCACCAGAATCATCTGTGGCACATGGCACAGCTGGCCAAGATCTGCCAGCACGATCCGAAGTTCCTCTGGGCCACTCAGACGAACGTAGTCGACGTGACCAATCCGGACAGCGAGCAAGCTGGCATCGAGTGGTGGGCAGCCCTGACCGCTCGGGGCGGCGAAGGGATGGTTGTCAAACCGCTGGACTTCATCGTGCGTGGCAAGAATGGCCTGATTCAACCCGCCGTGAAATGCCGAGGTCGGGAATACCTGCGAATCATCTACGGCCCCGACTACACCGCCGAAGGGCATCTCTCCCGGTTGCGAAACCGAGGTCTCGGAGCCAAGCGCTCCCTCGCCCTCCGTGAATTCGCCTTCGGTATCGAGGGCCTGGAACGCTTCGTCCGCCACGAACCCCTTCGCCGAGTCCACGAATGCGTCTTCGGCGTACTGGCCTTGGAGAGTGAACCGGTCGATCCAAGGCTGTAGAAGTTCTACGACAGTGAGGGATCTGAGGAGGATTGAGTGTTGCTTCGCTGGTTCGCGAGGAATCGAGTCGTGACATTGGAGAACTCCACGCATAAGATCCCGGTATCACCCGGAGATCGATCGATGCCAGTAGTTCCCCGTTGTAGTACCGATTTGATGAGATCGGTCATTCGCTTGGCTGATCAGACTGCAATTCTGGACAACGATTATTTCTCCTCCTTGCGTCAGAGTACCATGAGTCGGGCCAGTTTCTGCGAGACACAAAAGCAGTTCTATTTTGCGGTCGGGTATTTCTCTCGCCCCATGGCGGCCTTGGTGGCTCGCATTCCGGATTCCGGGGCGAGAGCGGCGCTGATTCATAATCTGGCGGATGAGCACGGACTTGCAGACCAGGGTGAGCGGCAGCCTGCGGCGTTCGATCCTCAACTGGCACATGACCGGACGTTTCTTCGATTTCTGGGGACTCTGGGAGTGACACCGCACGAGATGGAAAGCACCGGCGTGCGTACGCCGGTACGGGCGTTTAACTCGGGCCTGATGGGAGCTTGTGTAACTGAACCGATTGAGGTCGCGCTGGGTTGCCTGGGTGTCATCGAATTCGTTTTTGCGGATATCTCATCGTTGATTGGCCAAGTGGTCGTGGAGCGAAGCTGGGTGAGTTCAGATCAACTGGTCCACTACAAGCTGCATGCTGAGATCGACAAGCACCACGCGGCAGAGTTCTTTCAATCTACAGCTGCAGCATGGGCTGGTGGTGGTGCTGGTCGAGCGCATATCGAGAGCGGAGTTGCTCTGGGGCTGTATCTGTTCAATCGACTGTATGTTGATTTGTACCGGGATGTGGGAGCAAGGGGATGACCGCAGCACCGATACCTCACCTGAATTCCGACTTGCTGGAGTCGTCGCATCAGATTCACTCCTCGCGAAATGGGGTCCGTTTCTGCCAGTTCGTGTCGATTTACCTGGCGAGTGCAGCGATCACGATCCTGGTTGCATCCCACGTGGATGTCTGGTGGCAATGGGTCCTGCTCACGCCGTTGTATCTGCTGTCAGCGGCCTCGTTGCACGGAATCAGTCTGTTCACGCATGAGGCTGTACATGGGACGCTAGCGAAAAACCGGTTGCTCAACGATCTTCTGGGAGCACTCTGCGCGTTCCCGGTACTTCAGACTTGCGCGGCGTATCGAGTGCTGCATTTGCGTCATCATCAGCATCTGGGAAACGACGGAGATCCTGACCACTACGAAAACTACACACGCTGGACATGGATGGTGTTTCTGATGAACTGGCTCAGACTGCTCATCGGTTATCCGGTCTATATCACTGCGATTCCGGCGATGGGGTTCCAGCAAGGCACCTCTCGTGAGCGTTGGTGGATCACCGCTGAGGTGAGTGTGCTGGTTGCTCTGGTCCTGCTGGTCTGGTTCTCTCCGATCCCCCGGATCTGGTTGCTGCACGGGTGGCTGATCCCGATGCTGTGCATCAACAGCATGGTGAACATTCGCGGGATGAGTCAGCACACATTACTCGAGCATGCGTCCGATGAGGTGCTGGGAACTCGTACCATCTTAACCAGCGGGCTTGTCAGGTTCTTCATGTGTAACGAGAACTACCACCTGGAGCATCATCTGTATCCGGGAGTCCCCTGGTACAGCCTGCCTCGCGTGCATCGTGCGTTGCAAGAGGAGCTCCGCGCTCACGGCGCTCCCTACATTCCGTCGTATTCCTCGTTTGTGTGGGAGTTCATTCGTGACAGCCTGAAGCGCAGCCCGCTGGGCTGGGGTCGAAGTCATCCGCGAGCATGAGTCACCGTATGGCTGATATGAACCACGGTGATCCGCATTCCACGACGGGGTCGAGCGGCCGTCGCTGGACGCTTCCGGATCGACTCTTCGCGGCACTCGGTGCTGTTGTAGTTCTGGCCTTGTTCTGGCGATCAGGCGTCAGTCACACAGCACTCACATCGACTGGTCTGTTGGCGGCTTACGTGCTCGGCGTGATTCGAACGGCTCCCTCCAGCCGATCACGGTTGCTCATCAATTACTTTGCCGTCTGGGTCTTCTATGGAGGCTCCAGCTTCGCGATCGAGGCTCTCGGCCTCCCGCTGCATCACGAGCAACTACTGGCTTGGGATCGCATACTCTTCCATGAAACGCCGGGCGTCGCATGGCAGGGATCTGCTCCGGGATGGTTTAACGATCTGCTCAGTGCCGGATACCTTAGCTATCACGTTTATCTGCACTGGGTACTTGCAGAGGCACTCTGGAAGTCGGACGCTCGGCGCGTGGCCTATGGCCGCGTACTGTTCACGGCATTCGGGATCGGGTTCATTGTTTACTTTGCCTTTCCCGCAGGCGACCCGCGAGTGGCCTTTCCGGAGTTGTACGCTGGCCCCGTGGAAGGCGGTTTGATGACCCAGTTCAATCACTGGATCGTGGGAAATCTGGCGGCCAAGTACGATGCCTTTCCCAGCGTGCATATTCTGGTGACCACAGCGATACTGGCCTGTGACTGGCGCTGGAATCGGACTCGGCTATGGTGCATGCTGATCCCTTCGCTGTTCATGGTGGCGTCCACGTTGCTGCTGCGGCTGCACTTCGCGGTGGATTTGCTGGCCGGGGCTGGTCTGGCGGTGGGAGTGCTGGCCCTCGTTCGCATTCATGTGATTCGCATCGATGACTGAAGCCACGCACAGTTCGAAGACATCCGCCGACCACTGGGCCAGAGAGGCCGCAGCGCTGCCGCTGGCCTTTGCTCAGGTTCGGGAAGATCCGCAACTCGATCTGCAACTGGTCCGCCAACTGCCCGCTTCGCCGACAGTCGTGATGATTGCTTCGGGAGGCGAGACCGCGATCACTCTGGGACGTGAACCACTCGGGGCGCTCCATCTCGTCGACATGAACCGGTCACAGCTCGCACTCACGCGTCTCAAATGGGAACTCGCCGGACGGTCCCCCGAGCAGTCGTGCGCCATTCTCGGGCACGTTCCGATGCCGCCGAAGGAGCGATCCGCCGAATTGATGAATTTACTGAGCCAGCTCGATCTCGACTCGTCGGTGTTCGGCCCACCGGAATTCGTGTCTCTCGTGGGACCAGATCACGCGGGGCGCTACGAGAGAACCTTCGCGGCCTTACGATCCGCATTGCACCCTCATCAGGCCCAACTGGAGTCTCTCCTCGGCTCCCACGATCCCCCGTGGGCCGCGATGATGACGGCTCCAGAGACTGAGTTCGGCAGGGCTCTCGACCGTGCCTTTGAAAAGGTGATGTCGCTGCCCCATCTCGTCCAGTTGTTCGGGACAGAGGCCACGCAGAACCCGCGCCGGTCGTTCGCGAGCCACTTTGCTCACCGGACTCGCGTGGCTTTGAAACGATTCCCTGCTGGCACCAATCCGTTTCTCTGGCAGATATTCGCCGGAAAGTTTCCCCAGGGACACTGTTACGACTGGCTCCAGCCCGAATGCGGTGGCGGCACGCCCTGCCGCGTGACGCCGAGCAATCATCATGGCCGGATGAATGAGGTTCTCGACTCGCTGCCGCCGCGGTCTGTCGATCTGGTGCATCTCTCCAACATCCTCGACTGGCTCTCCCCCGTCCAAGCTGAGGCGACCCTGGCGAGTGCGAGCCGTGTGCTGAAACCGGGAGGGCGAGTCGTCATACGCCAACTGAACTCGACTCTCGACATCCCCGCGATCCCGTCGGCACTCGACTGGGATCTGGAACTTGGCACCCGCTTGGAGTCCATCGACCGCAGCTTCTTCTACCCTGGGATCTTCATCGGAGTCCGGTCATGACGATTCACCAATTGAGTTCTCCGCCACCGCCGGAACTTGCGACCGCCCTCGCAGAGTTCGAGGAATCGTTTCTGTACCCGCTGGGGCCAAAGCAGAAGTTTCGGATCTCGCACGGGATGGAATACTTACCGTTCTTCCGAGCGATGGGCGATGCCATGTTGCTGGTCGCAGAACACGCGGGACAGGTTCTGGGGACTCTTGTCCTGGTTCGGCGGAAAGTCCGAGTTCGAATATTGGCGGGGACGCAAGAGACGCCCGCGTATTATCTTTGCGATCTCAAGCTGCGATCAGAGTGGCAGCGTACGCCGCTGCTGGCCCGTCTGATCGGATCAGCCAAGACACTGATCGAGGCGAGTGGATGTCGCCAGTGTTATTGCGTCGTTATGGATGGCACCGGACGCCTTCCCACTGACTACACCGGTCGAATGGGAATCCCGCCGTTCGAGCAGTTGGGTGAGATCATGATCCTGCGGCTGTCATCACGTGAGACATGGCCGGTCGAGAACACCGTCCGAATTGCGACAGTGTCCGATGTAGAAGAGCTCTGTCAACACCTCCGACGCGATGGTATTACCGCAGCGCGCGGCATCAGCACCGAGCGATCGCAGATGACACCAATGGGATTCATCGACTCCACCGGTCTCGCTTGCGGAAAACTCGAAGACACTCGGCGTGGCAAGCGACTGCATCTGGAGTCCGGAGAGGAACTCCTGTCTGCACACCTCTCGAATTGGGCGTGGATCGATGCTCACGCCGCAGCACGAGTCCTCCAGCAAGCTCTCTCCGCGAGCCTCCAAAACGGCTTCCCCGCCCTCTTCGCAGCCCTGCCTCGCAAGTGGTATTCCCAGTTGGCTCCGCTCTTACACCAGATTCAGATTCAAGAAGCCCCCGCAACACTATTCGGCACCGGCTTCGACATGAATCAAGACTGGTGGATCGATACCGCCGAGATCTAAGTCCCGCAAAGAGATCTCGTAAACCCATTCGCTGACCACTTGACTGTTGGGGTGACCAGCCAAGAGGGTCATGGGACACCGCTTGTGTTTCAGGGAACTAAACCAACTCTTCAATCGGCTTTCCGGTTTCGATCATATAGGTCGGTCGACCAGACTGGTTGGTGAATTGCAGGCGGGGATCAATGTTCAGAACATGGAACAGTGTGGCCATCAGATCCTGTGGCGTGATTGGTTTCGTCTTGGGGACATCGGCCTTCTCTGCGGATTCGCCGATGACCTGCCCCATCTTGAGGCCCCCGCCAGCGAATGCCAGCGTACTCAGGGGAGCCCAGTGATCGCGTCCAGCCGAACCGTTGATCTTTGGCGTTCGCCCGAATTCACCGCTGACGACCAGCAGCACATCATTGAGCATCCCACGTTGGTCCAGATCCTCGACAAGAGCAGCCACAGCCCGGTCGATTTCCGGACCCCGGCGATCCATCTCCGTCTTAATCGTACTGTGCATATCCCAACCGCCATGGTTGAGGGTCACGAAACCACAGCCCGCTTCGACCAGTCGGCGTGCCTGTAACATTTGCTGACCGAGTCCATCGCCGTAGCGATCGACCACGCGCGGATCCTCATACTTGAGGTCAAAGGCTTGCTGGGACTTACTGAGGATCAAGTTGAACGCTTGCTGCTCGAATGAATCGAGCCCCTCCATCAGGCCGCTCCGGTCAACTTCACGTTTGACATTGTCGATCCCTTTCAGCATGTGGCGGCGATTGTCGAGGCGGGCATTCTCCACCGCCAAGCTCATGTTACGCCGGGCTTCACCGCTGGGGTCGAACGGCCCAAATGCCGTCCCAAGGAATGACGGTCCGTCGCCATAGATGCTGCCCAGTCGGACATAAGTTGGAATTCCCGTGGTGGGGTGGTTTGTCCCGCGCACGCGGGACACAATGGAACCCGGGAACGGTCGGTCAGGCACAGCTCCGTTGTCGGCCAGACGATTGTCGTACCCTGTCATGACATAGTGGGTGCCACCGCCATGACCGCTATTGGTATGGGCGAATGAGCGGACGAACGCCATCCGGTCGGCGAGTTGGGCGATCCGTTCGAAATTCCCACCCAAGGTCACGCCCGGCAGAACAGTCTTCACTTCGCCGGTCACGCTCCGGTACTCCGAGGGAGCTGTCATCTTGGGATCGAAGGTCTCGATCTGCGTTGGCCCACCGCTGAGCCAGAGCCAGATGACCGACTTCTGTGGCGTAGGACGATCCCCGACGGCCTGTGCTTGCCCGCGCATCAAATGAGCGAGCGACAGGCCGCTCAGCCCCAGTCCACCGACACGGAGAAAGTTCCGGCGCGAGCTGCCTTCGCAGTTCTGATGAGTGGGCCCCACTTGGAAATCAATCATGTGATGATCCTGACAAGGGACAACTGAAGACATCAACCCGAGGTGGTACTTGCAGAATGATCGGCAGTTCCATCAGCCGAAGTTGATTCATCCTACCTGAGTTACGGGCCTGGATGCAAGAGATTCAGGGATAATCCGAATGTGACCTCTGAAATCTTCAACCGATGATGTCGCGCTCAGGTGAAGCATCAGCTTTTGGGTGGTCCGTTGAAGCACAAGGAGACCCCACCCCCCGAGTGGGTGAACCAGGTGCCAAGTTTGAACCGAATCGGGGCGGCATCCCCTTACTCCTGGGGGTTCGACTTCACATAGTCAGCCATTCTCTGGCTCATCTCATCGGGTGGAACATCTTCAATATGCGTGGCAATTGCCCAAGTGTGGCCGAATGGATCAGTCAGCATTCCGGACCGATCGCCATAGAACTGGTTCACGAGAGGCCGCAGCAAGGTCGCCCCGGCAGCGATGGCTTGATCAAAGACAGTATCCGCATCGGGAACGTAGATCATCAAACTGACTGGCGAGCCGCCAATCGATTCGGGGCTGCGCGCTCCCATATCGGGAAACTCGTCGGCGAGCATGACGTGCGAATTCCCAATCAAGATTTCGGCATGTCCGATGACCCCCGGCCCCATCTCCAGTCGCATGACCTCGGTGGCTCCAAAGGCTGTCTTGTAGAATTCGATGGCTTTCGCCGCACCACGGACCACGAGATAGGGAGTGACCGAGTGGTAGCCAGCAGGGATCGGGGAAACGCTCATGTGAACCTCGTTGTGCAGAGATGGACCTGCGGGGAGTATCGCTGTCCTGATTCCGAGCTACAAGTCCCCCGTCATTGCATCCTCCGGCTGGTGTTTGCATCAAGAATGTCGGTCGAAGAAGAAGTTCACCACGGAGTCACGGAGGCACAGAGAGAACCGGATGATCGGATTGGTTGGTGGTGCCAGGAACAACAACAGGAATCCCACGACCGTGGTCGGGCTGTATCCTGTCGATCCATGACACTGGGCCTCCTCGTTCTCCTACACACAGTGATTCAGTGCGTTGCCGTGCATTGAATCCTCACGGCTCGACGCCTATCTTGCCGGAAAGACCTGCGCCACTTCTGTGACTCGTGACCCCCATGACGTTTCGTGACCTCGAAATCCTCTGTGAAGACGGGCCGGTAATCGCGGTCAACAAGCCACCGGGGTTGATCTCGCAGGGGGCTCCGGTGGGGGTGCCAAGCCTGATCGGACTGGTCAAGGATTACTTAAAGGACAAATACAACAAGCCCGGCGATGTCTACCTGGGCGTCCCTCACCGCATCGACCGTCCCGTCTCCGGCGTGGTCGTCTTCTCCCGAAACTCGAAGTGTGCCGCCCGCCTCGCTGAACAGTTTGCCCAGCGCCAGGTCCGCAAGACCTACCTCGCGGTTCTCGAATGCCCACCCACCGAGGAGACCGGCACGCTCACCGACTGGCTCTACCGCATCCCCAATGAGCCGAAGGTCATCGTCTGCGGACCCGATCACGAGGACGCCAAACAGGCGATTCTGCACTACAAAATCCTCAAGCGGGTCAAGGGCCGAGCCCTCGTCGAGATCGACCTCGGCACCGGTCGTATGCACCAGATCCGCATCCAGTTCGGCAGCCGAGGCTGGCCCATCGTCGGCGACGACCAATACGGAGCCACCGCACCTTTTCCCG
>JANOKO010001166.1:0-9913 GCA_031419335.1 Planctomycetota bacterium | reverse complement strand
AGCACGTTTTCTCCGAACGGGGATCGACTTCTCTTCGGGCGCGGGCCGGATCTTTATGTGTCGATCTGGCCAGTCAGCGAACAACGTCCCTGTCGCAGACGGACGACCAAAGCGAGCGTGAAAATGGAGTTCAGAGCAATTGGCGTCCCGATCAATCGCTGGTCCAAGCAAGCTGGAGTCCTGACGGGCGGCAGATTGCTTACCTTCAATCCGATTCCTCGAAGGTTCGCCAACGACCCGTCGTGCAGCCGACTGATCCGACTTATCCGGAAGTGTCGCTGCAACGATTTGCTCGCGTCGGGACACCAATCCCGACGCTACGAGTGGGAGTCGTCAATGCGGACGGTGGCGAGACGCACTGGCTGAATCTGCCAGCCGAACCGGGGACGTTCTACATCAGCGACATCAGTTGGGTGGGAAACTCGGAAGAGCTGCTGGTCGAGATGTTGAGCCGTTCGCGCGACTCGCGGACATTTCTACTCGCGAACACCAAGACCGGGGCGACGACGAAGGCGTATGAGGAATCTGATCCGGCTTGGGTCGATGCGAGTTACTCCGCCAACGCTGGCCTCGAATGGATACAGGAGGACAAGGCGTTTGTGCTGCTCAGCGAGCGTGCTGGTTGGCGACAGGCGTATGTGATATCGCGAGACGGTAAGAATCAGTCGCTGCTGACAAAACATGCCAGCGACATCATCGCTCGTGGGCCGGTCGATGAACGGGGAGGCGGGTTTTACTTCTTCGCATCGCCGGAGAACGCCACACAACGCTACCTCTATCGCATTCGACTGGATGGAACGGGCGATGCCGAACGAGTCACACCGCAAGACCAGCCGGGGACTCACCGATACGACTTCTCTCCCGATCGGAAGTGGGCGTTCCATACGCGATCGACGTTCGACTCGCCGCCCGTGATCGATCTGGTGCAGCTTCCAGAGCATCGCTCGGTGCGTGTCCTGGAAGACAATGCCGAGTGTCGCCGTCGCGTCACTCCGTTGATCACGCAGCCCACCGAGTTCCTGAAGCTCGACATTGGAGACGGCGTCGTGATGGATGCGTGGATGATCAAGCCGCGCGACTTCGATACGACGAAGAAGTACCCGGTCTTCGTGTTTGTCTATGGCGAGCCGCATGGCCAGACGGTCCTCGACGATTGGACTGGCGGCCAGAATCACTCGATGTTTCATCGGATGATTGCTGACTTCGGGTATCTCGTGGTCTCGATCGACGGCCGTGGGACACCGGCTCCCAAGGGCGCAGCCTGGCGAAGAGCCGTGTATGGAAGCCTGGGACCGTTATCGACGGAAGAGCAAGCTGCTGGTGTGAAGGAGTTGGCTCGGACACGATCATTTGTTGACTTGTCACGCGTTGGCATTTGGGGCTGGAGCGGCGGCGGCTCGAACACTTTGAATGCCATGTTCCGCAAGCCCGATGTGTATCACGTCGGCATCGCAGTCGCCCCGAAGCCGCAGCCCGATCTCTACAACGCTTGGTTTCAGGAGATCTTCATGCGTACTCGCGAAGAGAACCCGGAAGGCTATCGCCAAGCCGCAGCCATCAATTTCGCCGAAGGCTTACGAGGAGATTTGCTGATCGTGCATGGCACCGGAGAAACCAACACCCATCTTCAAATCACCGAAGGTCTCGTCGATCGACTCATCGAGTTGGGCAAGCGTTTTGACTACATGGCCTACCCCCATCGCGACCACGGCCTGCGAGAAGGAACAGGGACCGCAGTCCACCTGCGCCTGTTGATGACTCGTTACTTGATTGAGCACCTTCCGGCTGGACCTAAGTAGACCCGCAGAAGAAATCAGGTAGCCACGCTCGCCGAGAGCGTGGGCTTTCCGCGAATTTCCCCACGTTCTGGAGAACGTGGCTTCAAACCGAAAACCTTTGGAAAGGAAACGCGATGAACTCAAACATTTTCCAGGGCTGTGTCCCAGCACTGATGACACCGTGCCTGGCTGATCGCACGCCGAATTATTCGGCCTTGGTGAAGAAGGCTCAGGCCCTGATGGAGGCTGGCATGCAGGGAGTCGTGTACTGCGGCTCGATGGGAGACTGGCCGCTGCTGACGGATGAGCAACGGCAGGAAGGTGTTCGCCGGCTGACCGAAGCCGGAGTCCCCGTCATCGTCGGCACGGGTGCTCAGAATCCCGCGCGAGCCGCCGCTCATGCCGCGCACGCGCAGCGAGTTGGGGCGAAGGGGTTGATGGTCATTCCCCGCCTCATGTCACGCGGAACTTCTCCGGCGGCTCAGCGAGCGCACTTCGCAGGCGTCCTCACAGCGGCACCCAATCTGCCCGCCGTGATTTACAACAGTCCCTACTACGGGTTCGAGACCAAGGCCGACTTGTTCTTCGACCTGCGGCGAGAGTTTTCAAATCTCGTCGGCTTTAAGGAATTCGGCGGTGCCGATTCGTTGAGTTATGCAGCTGAGCACATCACCCATGCCGACAGCAACGTGGTGCTGATGGCGGGCGTCGATACACAGGTCTGCCATGGCTTCATTCGCTGCGGTGCGGTGGGTGCGATCACTGGAATCGGGAACTGCCTGCCGCGTGAGGTACTACACTTGGTCGGACTGTGCCAGTTGGCCGCGAAAGGGGATGTTGAAGCTCGACGGCTGGCCCGCGAGTTAGAGGATGCTCTGGCGGATCTCTCGCAGTTCGACGAAGGGCCCGACCTCGTGCTGTACTACAAGTATCTGCTCGTGCTGCTCGGCGATCAAGATTATGAACTGCACTTCAACGAATCGGACCGGCTCTCACCCAGTCAGCAGCACTTTGCAGAAGCCCATCTGAAGCTGTTCCAGCAGTGGTGGAGCAACTGGCCTAGCAAGTCTTATCGTATCTGAGCGACTCCAGGAACTTCGTCTGAACTCTCTGATTCATACATCAGGATCACGATGCAGAATCTTCGATCAACGGGTGGATCACCTATGTGGAACTCCAAGATCCACCGAATCCGTGACATACTGGCGGCACTGCTCTTCCTCGCCCTGCTGGCTAGCGCTGCCTTTGCGGACCCTGGAGTGGCAATCCCTGGCAACCATCCGTTGACGCAGGTTCAGGCGGGGGAGTTGCTGATCGCTGAGAGACGTTGTGCGGCGTGTCATGGTGGTGTGGAGCGCGCCCCCGCGTTGGAGAAGGCTGCTCCGGATCTGGCCGAGGCCGGGGCGCGGATCTCACCGGAATACCTTCTGCGGTATCTGGCCTCCCCGTCGTCGGTTCATCCTGGAACGACGATGCCCGACATGCTCGCGTCTCGCACCGACGCAGAGCGAGCCGGGATCGCGGAGGCACTGACTCACTTTCTTGTCTCGCAATCGAGGCAGGTCTTTGACGCGGAAACTTCTGTCCCAGCGAATCTCCTGGACGGCAAGGAACTGTTTCACACCGTTGGCTGTGTCGCCTGTCATGGACCGAGGGATGTGGTTATCGAGACGCTGATTGAGAAGCGGAACGACGAAGACGATGAGGACCGGCCAGTTATCCGGAAGAAGATCTTCCAGCCGATCGCCGTTGGCCTCGGGCACATTGCCACGAAGTACAGCACGAAATCGCTGAGTGAGTTCCTGTTTCAACCGTTGCGGGTCAGAAGTGCGGGTCGCATGCCCGATATGAAACTCACGCCTGCTGAGTCGCAGGCGATTGCTCAGTACCTCATTGGGGAGAAACCTCGACACTCCGCAGCTCTGATTCCCCAGGAATCACTGGTCGCTAAGGGCAAGCAGCACTTTCAGGAACTGAACTGCGCGGCGTGTCATGCCCTCAGTGGTATCCCGGCTGCTCCTCTGAGCGTGTCATTGAAAGGTGCGGACCTGACCCGCGGCTGCTTATCGAAAACCAATGGCCGCAGCCCCCAGTTCCACCTTGCCGATGAACAGGTCCAGGCGATTGTCGCCGCACTTCGGGAAGAGCCCCAGCCCGACACTGCCCAAGCCGTTGTCGCGAAATCACTGACATCCTTTCGCTGTATCGCCTGCCATATTCGCGATGACTTTGGCGGCGTTCCCGAAGAGTACACCCCGTTCTTCACCACCAGCGAGCTGAAGATGGGAGATGATGGTCGCATCCCACCGCCGCTCACGCTGCTCGGGGCTAAGCTGCAACCGGCGTGGTTGAAGAAGGTGCTGTTCGACGGGGAAAGTGTCCGGCCATACATGGCGACTCGAATGCCGCAGTATGGCACGGCCAATCTAGGTCATTTGCCGGAGGTCTTCGCTCGACTGGATGTGCTGGAGAGTGTGGAGATGAACATTCCCAACCCGGAGAGAGGTTCCGACAGTGAACGTGAACGCGAACGAACTCTTCGCAAGGCCGGTCAGGAGTTGCTCGGCGATAAAGGGCTGGGCTGTATCAACTGTCACAACTTCAATGGCAAGCCCGCCCCAGTCAACAAGGGGATTGACTTGATGACCAGCTATCAGCGGCTTCAGCCGGGTTGGTTCAGCCGCTTCTCCCGCAACCCTGCTGCTTTCCGTCCACGGATCATCATGCCGACAGCGTGGCCGAATGGAATGGCCTCACACAAGACGATTCTCGATGGAAACACCGACCAGCAGATCGAAGCCATTTGGTACTACCTGTCGCTGGGGACCTCCGCAGCTGATCCGTCCGGGATTCATAGCGTGAGTTCAAAACTGTTGGTCAGCGACCAAGCCCGCACGTTTCGGGGCCGCAGCCGAGTCGCTGGATTTCGAGGGATCGCGGTCGGTTTGCCCGACAAGCTGAACTATGCGTTCAACGCGGAAACGGGAACGCTGTCGGCCCTCTGGCGGGGCGATTACATTGGCGTCAACTGGAATGGCCAAGGGTCCGGGGATTTTAATCCGGCCAGTGAACCGATCACGCTGGCACAAGATGTCTCGTTTGTGCAGTTGGCCGATGAGAACGAACCGTGGCCCCTGATGCCGGTCATGACGAAAGAGGCGAAGGTCAACCCGAACCCGCTCTATCCGAAGAACGTGGGCTATCAGTTCGGTGGGTACTTCCTCGGAGAAACCTCGATCCCCACCTTCATGTATCGCAGCGGGACGATTGAGATCGAGGACCGGTCGATGGCGACCGGTTCCGCAGAGCGACCACAGCTGAAGCGAGTGTTGCAGTTCGATTCTCCCACACCCCAAACCGTCTGGTTCCGCGCACTCACCGGAGAGATCAGCTTGGAGTCTGATCGAGTTTTCCGAGCTGGAAGGTTACGCATGACGATCCCAGCGACGGAGTTCAAGCTTCGGGATCTGTCCGACGAACCCAAACGATCCGAGTTGCTGCTGAAGCTACAACTTCCACAAGGCCGATCGACACAGGAGTTGCTGTATGAACCTCTGGACAAGTAGTCGCCTGCGGCTCGTCGGGCTGCTGATTCTTGCGGGGCTGTCAGGACTCCGTACCCTGTCCGCTGAGGAAGTCGGCGATCGCTGGGGCACGGAGGAACGCGAGCGGGAATACTTCCCGATCGTCAACATTCCACTGCCTCCCGAGACCGTCATCGAGGCTGGAGCCTTCGCGGTGCTGCCGGACCAGCGACTGGCCGTCGGGACACGGCATGGCGAGATCTATCTGATCGATGGAGTCGATTCCGCCAAGCCGACCCCGTCTTTCCACCGCTTCGCCACTGGGCTGGATGAGATCTTCGGGCTGGTCTGGAAGGACAATGCCTTCCGTGTCACGCAGAGCTGCGAATTGACTCGGGTCAGCGACTCGAACAACGATGGTGTGGCCGATCGCTTTGAGACGATATCGGATGCCTGGGGCTATGCGAACTATCACGAATACGCGTTCGGATCCAAGCTCGATAAGGATGGCAGACAGTACGTGACTCTCGGCCTGTCCGAGTCGTACTACTCGCATGCACTGAATCGAGGCTTCATCATGAAGGTCGCGCCCGACGGCAAATCGACCGCATACGCCAGCGGACTACGAAGCCCAGCGGGGATTGGCTTCGACGAGCACGGGGCACTCTTCTATGTCGAAAGCCAAGGGCCGTGGAATTGCTCTTGCAGCCTGAAAGCCGTTTCACCGAATAGCTTTCACGGCCACCCCGCCAGCTTCGAGTGGTACAAGTACGCCCCCGAACTCGGACCGGTCCCAGAGATGCCGAAGTCGGGCACTCGCATCGTGACCGAGAAGAATCGCGTCAAACAACTGGTGCCCTATGCCGTCATCTTTCCGTATATCCGCATGGGTCGGTCGATCACGGCGTTCAGTGTGAATCAGACACAAGGAAAGTTTGGCCCGTTCGAAAATCAGATGTTCCTGGGTGATTACACGCTCTCGATCCTGATGCGGGCCACGACGGAACAGGTCAACGGCGTTTGGCAAGGAGCGTGCTATCCGTTTCGCGAAGGGCTTTCGACCGGCATTCTGAACGTCGAGTTCACTCCCGGAGGTAATCTCCTCTGCGGCGGGACCAATCGCGGCTGGCCCGTGCGAGGGATTAAGCCGTACGCTCTGGAGCGACTCGAATGGAGCGGCAAGATGCCCTTTGAGATCAACCGCATCACGATCGAGCCGGAGGGGTTCAAGGTCACGTTCACCAAGCCCGTCGACAAGGTCCCCGGAAGCTCAACGGATTCCTACGTGATCAAGGCATTCACCCACCCCTACCACGGCGGCTACGGCGGACCGGAGATCGAAGAGTATCAGCCCGGCGTGAAGTCTGTTGCGCTGGCTGATGACGGACTCTCCGCGAAGATCAACTTAGAAAAGCTCGACCGGGGCTTCGTGTACGAACTGGATTTGGCTCGCCTGCGGTCTCGTGACAATGAGGCGTTATTGCACCGCAATGCGTTCTACACTGTCAACGAGATTCCCTCGCGATAACGTCTGCCGCTCATCTCACTGGCCAATAGGAATTCACCGATGCGTTCTCGAATAACTGCTTCTGTCATGTTCGCGTTCCTTCTGGGTGCAGTGATCACTGTCGCGGGGAGTTTTCAACAATTGAACGCCGCCGAGCACCCAGTCCCAGAGAGTCAGCTCTGGCTGACGTACTCCGGTGAGCAAGGCCCCGGAGTGGGTAAGCACATCATCCTGATCGCAGCTGAGCAGGAGTACCGCAGCGAGTATTCGATGCCGATGCTGGCGAGACTCCTGGCCAAGCATCATGGGTTCCACTGCACGGTGCTATTCAGCCTGAACAAGGAAAGCGATGTCGACCCGACGCAGAAAATCCGCTGGGAGGACAAGACGGTCACTCACAACATTCCCGGGCTGGAGCATCTGGCGAAGTGCGACCTCGTCATCATGTTCAGCCGACTACTTTCTCTGCCGACCGAACAGCTGCAGCATATCTATAACTATCTCGATTCCGGGAAACCAATCATCGGCATCCGTACAGCGAACCACGGCTTCATCGAGTTCGACTATCGCAAGGACGGCAAGAAGATCGACTTCGGCGAAGGCGTCCTGGGTGGTTCATTCCGGAATCATCACGGACACTGGCACCAGGACTCCACGCGCGGCCTCATCGTCGAGGAGAACAAAGAGCATCCAGTTCTAAAAGGTGTCAGTGACATCTGGGGCACCTCGGATGTCTATCGCACTTACCCGGAAGGCGGCAGCTTGCCCGAGGGCTGCCTGCCTCTCGTGAATGGCCAGCCGCTGATGGGACGCAAACATGACGATGCAGTGAACCCCGAGCTGATTCCGCTCGCCGTTGCGTGGGTGAAGACCTGGACCGGAAACACCGGCAAGTCCGCGCGGGTCTTCCATTCCACCATGGGGAGCGCTCAGGACTTTCAGAGTGAGGGACTTCGCCGCTTGGTCGTGAATGCGGCCTACTGGTGCCAGCACATGGAGTGCGACATCGACGCGGCCTCCTGCATGGACATCGTGGGCGAATATTCCCCACCCGAATGCGGATTCCACTACAAGGAGCTGAACATCGTGCCGAGAAAGCCGAACTTCTTTCGGTAGCTGACTTGCGATGCTGCCTCCCATCTTTCGACTTGCGGAACCTGCCTCCACTCTGAGGAATCACCATGTCAGCTCCGAATGTGTCTCGCCGTAGTCTCCTCAAATCGTCACTTTCTTACGGTGTCGCGGCTCTGCTGCTGAATCGAACAGAACGAGCCAGTGGGTTCGTTTCGGCGAACGAGTGACCTCGCGTCGGGGCGATTGGGACCGGCAGTCACTGGTGCCAGAAGGCCACCGGCATCGATGGCCCGTGGGGTTCAGCACCAGATTTCCGTAAGTACGGCGACTACATCGCGCTCTGTGATGCGGACACGACTCGGCGGGAACTGGCAGCTGGGATCGTCCAAGAATGGACCGGCAATGAGCCGACCCGTCATGCGGTCTACCGGGCGATACTCGACAACAAAGAGATCGACATTGTTCACATCTCCACGCCCGATCACTGGCACGCGAAGATCGCAATTGAAGCGATGCTGGCGGGAAAAGATGTCTACTGCGAGAAGCCGATGACGCTGACGATCGCCGAGGGGCGAGAGTTCTGCGAGGTCTGCCGAAAGACTGGATGCATCGTTCAGATCGGGACTCAGCAACGCAGTAAAGTACAGTTCATCAAGGCCATCGCCCTGATTCGTGCTGGGCGACTCGGGACCATGAAGAAGGCCACCTGCAGCATTGGGGGAGCACCCACGAGTCCCGAAATTGCCGTCGCAGCCCCTCCCCCGCATCTCGACTGGAATCTTTGGCAAGGGCCAGTGCCCGAAATGGAGTTCCGCTACCTGGCTGGTGATAACGGCGAGACCAAGAGTTGGTCTCGTTGCCACTACGAGTTCCGCTGGTGGTACGAATACTCAGGAGGCAAGTTGACCGACTGGGGAGCCCATCATGTAGACATCGCGACATGGGGCCTGGGGAAGACCGACACGGGGCCGGTCTCAGTCAACCCCGTGGTGGTTCGCCATCCCGTCGAGTTCAAGGATGGTTACCACCTCCTTCGAGGACGGTTGACCTATGAAACTCTCGGTGATGTATCGCGGCCCGCTGACCAGCTGTAACTACAGCTGTGGTTACTGCCCGTTCGCGAAGCGACAAGAGTCCGAAGCTTGGCTGCTGAAAGATCAGCAGTCGCTGATCCGCTTCACGGAATGGATACAGTCCCAGTCGGCCCATCGGTGGAAGATTCTGTTCACCCCCTGGGGAGAGGCACTGGTTCGCGCGTGATATCGCGAGGCAGTCGTTCAACTGAGTCACTGCTCACATGTCGAGACCGTCGCGGTTCAAACGAACCTCTCCTGTGGGTTGGATTGGGTCGAGAGATGCCACCCTGAGCGAGTGTCGCTCTGGGCCACGTACCACCCTACCGAGACGACACGAGAGGCGTTTGTGGCCCGCGTGCTGCGTCTGTCTGGTCAGGGCATTCCAATCTCCGTCGGCGTGGTCGGAGTTGCGGGGGCACTGGACGAAATCCGCCAACTCCGGCAGGCACTCCCCTTCGACATCTATCTCTGGATCAACGCCCAGCAACCTCGCCCCCGCCCCTACTCGTGCGAGGAGCTAGAGCAGTTCACCGCCATCGATCCGCACTTCCCCCTCACCGTACGTCGCACCCATTCACGCGATCGCTACTGCCCGTCCGGCGAGACATCCTTCACCTTTGATGGCGACGGAGCCATGCGCCGCTGCCATTTTGTCGACGAAGTCATTGGCCGCATTCACGACTCGGACTGGGAGGCGGCACTGCGTCCCAGGCACTGCCCGAATCAGTTTTGCCACTGCTTTCTCGGCAAAGCTCAACTGGAATCGGAAACCTTCGGGCCACTTTTCGGCGAGTCGCTGTTGACACGAAACATGTCAGCCAACATCCACGAGTGAACATCAACCTCCAGGAAAACTCCACAACTCCATCGCAGCACCGGGGCCAGTGGGGACGAGAGCGACCTGATTGGGAGTCTTGGAGGGGAGTAGCATCCGGATGCCACCTCCGGGAGACT
>JANOKO010001165.1:0-2232 GCA_031419335.1 Planctomycetota bacterium | reverse complement strand
TGGAGCGAGCGCGAGAGCTTTTCAGGGTTATACTGGAGTGGAATGATTCGCAGCGGCTTGCCCGAGCTGGCATCGAGCAGCACGATGCCGCCTTTGACGAGCTTCGGTGAACGGGTGAAAGTCGACATGAGGGCCGCAGATCGCATCGAGGGAACAGAGCCAGAGAGAGTGCCGGGAACGCGCACTCGAAGACTCAGTGGGCCATTCGACAGGTTGAGAGGTCGTGCGTCGAGGTTCGCCGTCGGGTATGGCATGGGGAAGCGCGACTCCCCATCGGGGAAGGCCCACCCGGAAATCAGAAGCCCAGAATCCGCACCCCGTAACGCGGCACAACCATGTTCGCCCTGACGCAAACACGAAAAAAACATGAAGAATGTTTCAGGGTTTGAACACTCGATAACCTCTGGAGGTCATTTGCGATCTTTTCTCGCGATTCCTGATTGACACTCAGGAGAGGGCAGGGAATACTCGCCGACCGGAATGGAATGGGGGTGATTCCCCAGTGCTGGTCGCAAGGAGGCCTTGTCCGTCCATCATGTCGCTGTGGCGACTACGATCGAGGAGAGGTCATGGCGAGTCTTGTCCGACAGGGAACCCGCGGAGAGTGGACCTGGCCCAATGGGCGCGAGGGGCTGTTATTGCTCCTTCAAGCGCACGAATGTGCCAGCGATTCTCGGAGCGATGAATGGGATTTCGCTTTGGAAATCTCGGCTCTTCGCGAACGCGGGATCTCGGAGAATGAGCTGCGCTGGCTGCTCAAAATGCAACTGATTGAGCACCGGATTGAAGCGACACTCCTCGGAGATGAGACGCGGTGTTTCCTCCACCAGGGGGGCTTGAAATTTACAGCCAGTTCGTGCTTCGTCCTCACCTCGGAGGGGGAACGCTATGTGCGCTCACTGCTCCACCCCGTGAACGGACATCGTCCCGCGAACGGTGAAACTCGTCTCCCGGCGATCGAAGCGGGTCCACCCCTCCCCACCCCAGTCCCGGCTCTTGAACCCCATAGAGTGGTCGCGGAAGTGAAGTCTGTGACACTTCCACACGATCTTCGACCGTCATGGGATGCGGATCGCAAGGAGCTGTGGTTCGGTCCGCATGTTGTCAAGCGGTTCAAATCCCAGTCCCCGAATCAGGAGACGATCCTGACCGTGTTCCACGAAGAAGGCTGGCCCGCCAAGATTGACGACCCGCTCCCTCCGGTGGCGAACCAGACCTCGCGTCAACGGCTGCATGATGCCATCAAGAACCTGAACCGTCACCAACTGAACCGAGTGATCCGATTCGCCGGTGACGGCACGGGGGAAGGTGTCAGGTGGGAACGGGTGGGGCTGGCTGCGAGTGGGGAGGAATAGTGGTTGAGACCTCGTTCCCAAGCTCTCGCTTGGGAACGAGCGTCAAAAATGGAGGATGACCCGCATAGCAGTTCGTGGTAGAATGAGAATGCATGCCATTGGAAGAGAGAACCATGAACGTCGAGTTGAGACTGCCATCCGAATACCAGCACGCCTTGCAGCGGCACATCGCGGCCACGGGTGAGGATGTCGCCTCGTATGTGAGCGAACGGGTCGCTGAAAGTCTGCAAAGTGAAGTGGAAACTGCTCGGCAGAGAAAGTCACGTCCCGGTACGTTCGAGGAACGGATCAAGGCCTGGGCCAACCGCCATCCCCGCCTCGATCACGAAATCGATATCAGTACCGAATCGATCTATGAAGGCTGTGGGGAATGAGGACTCTGGTTGACGCCAACTTCCTGTTGCGAATCGCTCAGCCGCAAAGCACACAACATAGTATCGCCATTTCGGCATCAATCGAGTTGAGCAATGCAGGGATCGAATTGTGCCTCGTCCCACAGACGCTGTACGAGTATTGGGTGGTGGCCACCCGGCCTGTGGCAGTGAACGGTCTGGGACTTTCCGTCCCAGAAGTCGAGTCACTCGTCAACGAACTGTTGAATGACCTCACGTTGTTGCGGGACGAGCGGGGGATCTTCACGCATTGGTATGAGTTGGTTGTGAAATACTCAGTCCACGGAAAAATCGCCCACGATACCCGCCTAGTCGCAGCCATGAAGAGGCATGGGTTGAACAACCTGCTCACGTTCAACCGGCCCGATTTCGCTCGGTTTCCAGGAATCAACGTCTTCACTCCGGAAGAGGTGATCGCGGGCCAGATCCCCATGTAAGGCGAGCGGTCGGTCATGGTATCCCAGCAGGACGGCCTTCCCAGGCCG
>JANOKO010001164.1:0-3224 GCA_031419335.1 Planctomycetota bacterium | reverse complement strand
TCCGTTTCCCCCTCACACCTTCGGATTGCATTCATGCTGGGTTGGCGTCTGCTCATGTCGGCGATACTGATCCCGACACTGTTCGGCCTCTTCTACGCCGACCATCACATGGGGCAGGCCGCTCCCCTATTAGCCCTGCTGGCCGTGCTGATGTCGGTCCGCAGCGCTTGGGAACTCAGCGATCTCTTCGCCGCGCGAGGCTACCCAATGCACAGCCGGTCTCAGATGATCGGGAGCGGCATCACCGTTCTGGCCGCCTGGATCCCCGCGTGGTTCTGGGTCAAGCCGGTCCTGGCGGGTGCTTGCTTCGCCAGCCTCGGCCCCATTGCGCTGAGCCTAGCCGTGTGCCTACTCATCCTGTTCATTCAAGAAGCCGCTTCGTTCCATTCCCCCGGCAAGACCTTTGAGTCCCTCGGGGCGTCGCTGCTGATCATCTCGTACTCCGGCTTCCTGCTTGGGATCACCGCGCAGTTGAGGTGGGTTGCGGGGAGTGAGGCGGGGTATCTAGTGCTCGGGTCACTGCTCATCGCCGCCAAGAGCTGCGACATCGGGGCGTACACGTTTGGCCGGCTCTTCGGAAAAGCAAAGATGGCTCCCCTGCTGAGTCCCGGCAAGACGTGGGCCGGTGCCGTGGGGGGAATCGTGACCTCCACGGTCGCCACTTGGGCCTGGCTGTCTGTGGTTCCCCCGCTGTTCAACACGGCGTGGCAGCCCAGTCCCACCTGGGCGGCTTGTGTGTATGGAGCCGTGGTCGGACTGACGGGGATGATCGGCGATCTCTGCGAGTCGTTGCTCAAACGCGACGCCGGAAAGAAAGACTCCGCCGCTCTCTTCCCCGGGTTTGGGGGTCTGCTCGATCTGCTCGACAGCGTGCTGTACGCTGGACCGGTGGCGTACGCTCTCTGGGTGTGGCTGCCGCTGAAATCCTGGTGACGGGGTCGGCGGTGAAGCCTCTCCAGTACTCCCCACCCGTGTGTGTCATCCCAGTCTGGTGCATGCCACCTCACTCCAAGAGGTGCCTCATCCTTGGGGGTCGTGGCCAGGGGTTGATACATTGAGGGCGCTGCCGCTGTCCCCGCTGTTCCCGCCGTCCCCGATGAATCCTGCCATGAAGACTTTGATCCTGATGCGGCATGCCAAGGCCACGTGGGACCATGACCAATGGCCCGATTTTGACCGCCCGCTCAATGCCCAAGGGGAACTGGACGCTCCGCGCATGGGACGACGTTTGGTTCAGCACGGGATGCTGCCGGATGCCATCCTGTGCTCCAGCGCTCGCCGGACGATGCAGACAGCCGACCTTGTGGCTGCGGAATTCGGCAGCTCCGATCGGATTCAGCAGAAGCCGGAACTCTATTTGTGCCCAGTCTCTGTGTGGGAATATCTCGTGCATCGACTGCACGAGGCGTGGGGTTGCGTCCTGTGTGTGGGCCATAACAATGGACTCGAGGACTTGGTATCACACCTACTGCGTCAAAGAACTCCCTTACCGACGGCGGGTGTCGTGGTCATTGATTTACCACAGTGGGCTGGCTTTGACCGCTCGACTTCTCCCCTGCGGATCGAGGTCTGGCACCCGGATGAACCGTGGTGATGGACTCCGAACGTTCGTCGAGAATGAAGAAACCCGCAGCCTGACCCCAGGTGCGGGTTTCGTGGAACTCACTTCGTGTCGCGGTCCATCCGGCTTCAAGACTCGGACTATTCGTCCTTCTTCGGTGCGGCAGGACGAGTCTTGGGGGCTGGCTTGGTCGAACTGGCAGAGGCTTGACGAACCGGGTTCGCTTCCGCCGCTGGTGTGGTGGGCCCAGAGGCAGCGGGGGCAGCGGGTTTCGCCGGGTTGGAACGCATTTCGGCGATTACCTGATCCGTGATGTCGATTGTGGTATCGAACGAGAACAGGAACGCATCATTGCGGGTCACGACGGCATTGGCTCCGTTCGCCTTGGCAATCTTATCGGCCACCGGGCGGGCTTCCTGACGGAATGTCGCGACCAAGAAATCTCGACGCTGGCCGATGGCTGCCACAGCCTGCTTCTGCAGGTTGTTGAAATTGAATTGTGCGTTCTGTGTCTTCTTGGCGAAGTCCTTCAACTGATCATCTGCGGGGGATTCTCCCAGTTCAGTCTTGATTTGCGTGAGTTGTTCAACGGCATTCTTTTCGACAGCTGCAAGTTGGTTGGCGAGGCTGCTCTGGTTTGTTTTCAGATCGTTGGCCATCAGGACATCACGTCCGAGTTCCTTGGCGACCCGATCCAGGTCGACCACGGCGACTCCGCCCTGGGTGCGGGTCAACCACGATCCAGCGGCACCAGCACCGAATGCGATCACAGCACAGAGGGCAAGTGTCAAAGATGTACGGGGCATGCGTTTGGGCTCCTTCCGACGGCTTTCGCCTGATTGTCTGATTGGCTCGACGGTCGCTACGACCGCACGATGTCATGAACAGAGGTGAGGGGCACAATCCTGGGCACCCCGACTGACGAGGCGGACAGTATGGATTGTCCCAATATGGGTAAAGATCAGTTGCTCGATTGCCGATACGGGCCGGGGGGGCACCCCGCATTTTCTGCCGGTCGAGAATCTCCCCAGAATCTGTGGGTCGTACTGGAGATGATGCAGCGCATCGCCTTCTCTTTCTAGAGACTGGCCAACCCGGCATCCGTGATCCCGGACGCTTGACCGGGCTCCTGAATCCCGTGAAAGTCGGTGCTGTGAGTCCGAAGTCAAGTCCTCATGCTCTTTTGCAAAGTCTCCGTGATGTCGCTTCTGCTCCCTCCCGAACTTCAGTTCCGCTGGGTACTTCCGATCCCGCGCGTGGACCGTTTACCGGGAGATGGGAAGCCGATGTGGGCCTTACCCAAAGACTCGCTGCTGACGATTCCTCGCCAGTTGGAAGTCGACTCACTCCCGGTCGTCTGGAAGGCGGCCTGGAACACCGAAGGTCTCGCGTTCATGGTGGAAGTCACCGGATCATCCCAGTGGAGCTGCAACCCGGATCGCCCACTCGATTCGGATGGCATCCAGCTGTGGATCGATACTCGCGATACGCAGAGCGTCCATCGCGCGACGCGGTTTTGCCATCTGCTCTGCGTACTACCGAGTGGAGGCGGGGAGTCCGGGCGTGACCCGACTGTTGTCCCCGTCCACGTCCCGCGAGCCAAAGAGGATGCGAAGTTGGCCGAGAGCAACGACTTCCTCGTCTTCGCGGATCATTCGGCGAC
>JANOKO010001163.1:0-2170 GCA_031419335.1 Planctomycetota bacterium | reverse complement strand
CACGACGCGCCCCAGGCGGACCGGTGCGGCACGTCCTGCCTGATACCCTCCGGGGTGCCCGAGCGAGAGGCACCAGTCTCCAAGCTGGGTGACGGACTCGTCCGTCGAGCGTTTCGGCAGGTCGCAATGCGGCCAATCGGTACGGGTGCCATTGAGCTGGACCAGCCCCGAGTCCAGGTTGCTATTTCGACCGAGCGTACGACCGAAGACCTGACTTCCGTCCGACAACGTGACTTCGACTTCCCGTCCTGGTCGTCCTGAAACGTGTCCCGCAGTCATAATGAGGCCGCTACCTGAAACAATCACACCACTCCCATGAGCCTCTCGAATCCGTAGAGCCACGGTGGCTGCGCTCAGTTTCGGAAGCAGAGTTTGCACATGGGACTCAAAGGCTTTCAGGTCGTCGACAGTTTCAGGAACGGACTTTGAAAACACCTCGGGAAGGACTGAAGTGCTGACTGGCTGGGAGGCGACCACCGGTTCATCGGCTCCGGCTGTAAGTACACCCAGACACCAGCCTAACAGCAACGCACCACTGAGGCGGGCCAGGATCGGCATTTCGCTCTCCTCATCAAAACACAGCCGTTCGCGGTCCTGGAACGGCCCCACTGATTGGAACAACCTGCCAACCCAATCCATCCGGAATCGCTGATGGGACGGATCATCCAATCTACGATAGGCAGGAATCGACGGAACGCAAGCGGTTCTTCTCTGAACTTCAGACGGCATCACTGACTCTTGGGGGATGGACGAGAATCGCTATGCTTCCCCCCGAGTTTCCGGGAATCCGGCCCGCGCCCGTCGGCGGGATTCGCCACAGCCCCTCACGGGACACTGGATTTCACCACGGAGACACTGAGGCACAGAGAAGCCACGATGAGGGGGTGAAGCAAGGTCCGTCACTCAATGTTCGGAGACTCCCGTCCTCATGCTTTTCCATGCCTCCGTTCCTCCGTGGTAAAGATCAGAACTTCTCAGTGCTTATCGTTTCTCCTTGCGTAAAACGGCCAGCCTCTAAACCCTCTCCCTCACACCACTAACGACATGAAGTACGCCCTCATCATTCCCGACGGTTGTGCCGACGAACTCCAGCCGTCGCTGGGGAACCGCACGCCGCTCCAGGCCGCCCGCGTGCCGGAGATGGACCGCATCGCCCAGCTCGGCGTCAGCGGGCTGTCGCTCAACGTCCCGGATTGCCTCCCCAGCGGGAGCGATGTGGGCACGATGAGCCTCTTCGGCTACAGCCCCCTCGAATTCCACACCGGCCGCGCCCCGATCGAAGCTGCCGCCCAAGGCATCGCCCTTGGCCCCGAGGACTGGTCCATTCGCTGTAACTTCATCACTGTCGCTGATGAGCGGATGAAGAGCTTTACCGCCGGGCAGATCCCCAACGATGTCGGTGTCTCGCTGATCCGCGACCTGCAACATGCCTACTGCGGGGATGAACACGTCAAGTTCTACACCGGCATCAGCTACCGCAACCTGCTGATCTGGCGCGGTCGCGACCGGAAAGCCCCGTTCAGCAGCGACACCTACACCATGCCGCCGCACGACATCACCGATCAACTGATCGCGGAGCATCTGCCGCTCGGTAGCGGAGCGTGCGACCTCCGGGCGATCATGGAGAAGAGCCGAGCGATTCTCGCGGCCAATGCCATGAATCTCGCTCGCGGGGAGAAGGCGGCGACGCAGTGCTGGCTGTGGGGTCAAGGCAAAGCTCCTGCTCTGCGACTCTTCCAAGACCGCTACGGGGTGCAGGGGGCAGTCATCACGGCTGTCGATTTGCTGCGGGGGTTGGGTCGGCTGCTGGGCTGGGATGTGGTCGAAGTGCCGGGCGCGACGGGCTACCTCGATACCGACTACGCCGCCAAGGGGCGCTACGCGATCCAGACGCTTAAAAACGGTGCCGACTTCGTCGTCGTCCACGTCGAGGCGACCGATGAGGCCAGCCACGAAGGGCACGCCGACGAGAAGGTCCAGGCCCTCGAAGCCATTGACCAGCACATCGTCGGCCCGGTCCACGAGTACCTCCGTTCGCAGGGCGAGTACCGCATCCTGATCTCCCCCGACCATCCCACCTTCCTCCGCACCAAAACCCATAGCCACGGGTTCACGCCGTTTACGATGGCGGGGCGGGGGCTGGTTCCGAATGGGGCGAAGACCTACGACG
>JANOKO010001162.1:0-3958 GCA_031419335.1 Planctomycetota bacterium | reverse complement strand
CGGACGGCACGATCGCCGTCGAGTGTCCGCTGCAACCGGAGACCGACAACGCCCACATGCAGACTCGCATGGCCCGCAAGCTGGCGAATGGGAATTACCTGGTCCCGCATCTGTTCGCGTTTCAAGTGAAAGAGTACAAGCCCAACGGCGAGGTGGTCCGCTCGATCAAGACCGATCTTCCAGAGTTAGGCGGACAAGCTGCGGAGAACTGGCCGTTCACCGCCATTCAATTGGCGAACGGGCGTGTCCTCGTGAACCTGACCCACGGCAACAAGACTGTCGAATTTGATGAGACCGGGAAGGTCGTGTGGCAGATCAGCAACGCCGACTTTCCTGACGCAAAGCCGTTCGCCGACCCCTGTGGAGGCCAGCGTCTGCCCAACGGCAACACCGTGATTTGCAGCTATGGATCGCAAGGCAGCATCAAGGTCTTCGAAGTCACGCCCGAGAAGAAGATCGTCTGGACCTACACCGGTCCACATCGGGCGCATGAGATTCAGGTTCTCACGACGAACGGCAAGCCGATTGGGGAACCATTGAAGTGAGTCGGATGATGAGGAATCTCTTCGCCCTTCCTCCCTCTTCCCCGCAACACGCACACCGTGAAGGCCACATCGATCGAGGGGGAGAGGGGGCCGGTAACGTGTTAATCACTTTGTGAACGTGATCCCTGTGAAATTCCTCACAGCGGTGTCCCCACTCCCGACTCCCATTCCCGACTGCCCATGAATGTCATCCCGACCGAACTTCTGGAAGTCCTCATCGTCGAGCCGAAGGTTTTCGGCGACTCGCGCGGGTTCTTCTTCGAAGCGTTCCGCGCGGACCGCTTCGCCGCTGCCGGGCTGCCGACGGTGTGGATGCAGGACAACCTTTCACGTTCGCAGAAGAATGTCATACGCGGACTCCATTTTCAGATCGAGCAGCCACAAGGCAAGCTCGTTCGCTGTCTGCGCGGAGCGATCTACGACGTGGCCGTCGATGTGCGTCGCAGCTCGCCGACGTTTGGAAAGTGGGTGGGGGTCGAACTCTCCGACGAGAATCATCGAGCCATGTTCATCCCCGTCGGGTTTGCGCACGGGTTCTGCGTGCTGTCGGAGATGGCTGATGTCGAGTACAAATGCACCGACCTGTACGCCCCACAGCATGAACGGTCGCTCCTTTGGAACGACCCGACCGTCGGCGTTCGCTGGCCGGTCGATGGCACCCCGATCCTCTCGCCGAAGGATTTGCTCGGAAAGCCACTCGGGGATTTGGAGTGCTACTCGTGAGTGATGACCTGCCCAATTCCGATTCAGGACACAATGAGGGGCATTCACAAAAGTGCGCTCTACGACCGGCTAATCTCTGGCATCCCTTGGGGATGAAATGGAGCCATGCCAATTGACGAAATCACCGAGTCCACAAGTTTCGCCTCGCCTCGCACTCACACTCGGAGATGTCGCGGGCGTCGGTCCCGAGGTGGTCGTTCGGAGCCTTGTCGAACGGCTGCCTCACCAGGACTGGCGAACCGTTATCGTCGGCTGCCCGCATCTCGTCCGTCGGACGCTGTTATTGCTGGCGATCCGTTGGGATGTCGTGACCATCGATCAACTGGGGGATGATTGGTGCCGCCCGGGCCGACTGGTCGTCTGGAACCCGTCTCAATCAGATGTCAGAGAGGTGCCGATCGGGGTCGCTGACGCACGAGCCGGACAGGCGGCGTACGACTGGCTGGTCGCCTCGGCGCGAGCTGCACTGTCTGGGCAGATCGACGCCATCGTCACGGCTCCGCTGAGTAAGCTCGGCCTGCACCGGGCGGGAATCCACTTCCCCGGTCACACGGAGATCCTGGCCGCCGAGTGCGGAGTCCCCGAGGTGGCGATGATGCTCTATCTACCTCCGGGTGAGCCACTCGCACTGGGGCAGTCGCTGTCAATCGCCCATGCGACTTTGCACACCTCCATCGCCAGCGTGCCAGGTCTGCTGACCACGCCACGCATCCGCGACACCATCCAGCTCATCGACGGCTTCCTCATGCGGCTCGGCGAAACACCTCGCATCGGAGTGTGTGCCCTCAACCCGCATGCTGGTGAGGAGGGACTGTTCGGAGACGAGGAGGCGCGAGTCATCGCCCCGGCTGTGGCCGAAGCCTGTCAACTCGGCATCAATGTGGTTGGTCCGCGCCCCGCCGATACGCTCATCAAGTCCGCCGTCGAGGGAGCCTTCAACGGCATCGTGGCCATGTACCACGACCAGGGCCACATCGCCCTCAAGCTGATCGGCTTCCACCGAGCCGTGAACGTCACTCTCGGCCTCCCGATCCTCCGCACCAGCCCCAGCCAAGGCACTGCCTACGACATCGCCTGGACCGGGACCGCCGACCCCAGTGGAATGATCTCGGCGATCGAAACCGCCGTGCGACTGATTGGCTGTTGAATCGACCAAGCTGCGACGCGCGGCACCAAGTCGCGTGGGATCAAGCCCGATGTATGCCAGCCTTACTCGCTGACCCGGTTGAGGGCTCCCGGCGTGGCGAAGAGTGGGAGCCACTTGTCGGGGTTCAGTGGATCGCGGCCGAAGGAGACACCATCTGTCTGCTGCTCAAACCGGATGTGATCCAGGACAGCATTCCCGCGCTCATCGCTGTCCACGAGATACAGATCCTCTCCCTTCGCGGACAGTTTGAAGTTCATGTGCAGCCCGTGAGTGGCCTTGCCGTCTTCATCGGCCCAGAGAACTAAGTATTCGCCAGCGGGGATGACGGTTCCCTTCGGGAACTGCCACTTCCTGGGAGCACGGTCAGTGTCGGTGACGTAGACCCCGGACAGATCCAGCGCTGCTGGGGTGGGGTTATAGATTTCGACCCAGTCGGCGTGTTTCCCTTTGGTCTTCTTTTTAGGCTTGGAGTCGGCCGCCACGAACTCATTGATGATGACACGCGGCGAATTGGCTCCGGGAGCCGCTGATGGTGTCAACTGCGGACCCAGCCCGGTGACGAGTGGTTCGGCAGGGAGGGCGGTACGATCGCCAGCCGCTTGCAAATCCGCCCCAGCCACGTCGGGATTCTGCAACAGGAAGGCCCGACGGGCTTCAAAAAAGTGCCGTAGTCCATGCGCGCCATCACCGGTGGAGTCGGGATCCGTCGCGGCTTGGAAGGCCGCGAACGAACCCACTTGGCGCGTGTCGGTTTCCACATCTTTCTCGATCAGGCTGCGGTGCTGGGCGATGACGGGGCCCATAACTTGCCAGTCGAGGGGCTTCTCAGCGATCTGTCGGACATAGCTGAGGTACTTGGCCTTGAGGCTGGGCACGGCCAAGAGTTTCGACCGTAGCGGCTTGCGCTCGTCATCCAGTCCGATCAGTGGGTCGAGGTCGACACCGCCGTGATTCATCATGCCTCCGGGGCCACCCCGGGGGCCGCCAAAGCCAGCTGGAGGACCGAAGCCCGGAGGACCGAAGCCGCCATCTGGTGGACCGCCATCGGGGGGAGGCAGGCGATTTTCATTCTCGGGTATGGGGCCATCACGCGGAGGACCGTCCTCACGCGGCGCAGCGTCCACGGGGCGTGGTTCGTCTCGACCCGCACGTTCCCGTCCTCTGCCAAATCCTCCTCCCGGACCGCCAGGGCCTCCTCCCGAATGAAACGCCTCGTTCATGTCATGCGGTATGAGATGGAACTTGCCCGACTCATCTTGGTACAGGCTATAGTCGCTGGACCGGGTCCAATACCCGTCGCTATTGACCAGGGCACAATCGAGGGCCAGAAACTTCAAGACTCCATCCACATCGAGTATCGGGGCCAGCGCCGCTTCTAGTTGATCGGCGGGGGTCTGGTCGATGACACGGCACAGAGCGATCAGATCTTTCCAGGACTTGTCGTTGTCTGGTGACTTTATCTGATAGCGGCTGCGGTATTCCTGAATCTCTTCGCCGACATAACGGAGTCCGCCATCGGCCCCAGGGTTGCCGCGCACTTTCC
>JANOKO010001161.1:0-1234 GCA_031419335.1 Planctomycetota bacterium | reverse complement strand
GAAGGCTCCGAAGTGGAATGACTATGCGCGACCAGGGTTAGCGAATGCTCTGGAAAACAATCGTGAGCCGACGAGCGCGGGCAACGCATTTGATGGTGACGACGTGTTGAACGCGGGTTGAGTTGTGGTTCATTGTGATTTTCGGTTGATGCCGCCCAACAGTCTTATTGAGCAGCGCGCTGCCTATTGTCTGTGGGGAGGGGAACCGGCTCGTGGCCGACTGGAAGCCAGTCTCGCGTAAAAATCGGGATTGTCAACAAAAAAGTTGGAGAATCTGGAAAAGGTCGATACGGTGTTAGGCGGCGCGCTGCCTAACTCCAATAGCACTGCGCGCTGCCTAACACGATATCACTGCAACGGAGGGCGACAAGCATGGCAATCCAGGCAATTCAAGAAAGCATCTCGATCGAGGGCCAGGACTTCACCCTTGGAACCTGAGTTCTGGATAAGCACTCAGTCTTTCACCACGAAACACACGAAATACACGAAAAAGCAGGAGGACTCTGGCCGGTTCATCGCGACTTGCCTCGGAACAACTGATGGTCACAGCCGTACGCTCAGAGGGGGCTTGCCAACAGATCCTTTACTTTTCGTGTATTTCGTGCCTTTCGTGGTTCCACTCGGGTAGGATTGGACGCCGTCCCTAAACCGAACTCAGGTTTGGAGAGGGCGAAGCGGCTGGTCGCGCCGATGTGTCGTCAGCCGAAGAATACGCCGGGTGCCACTCAATGCAGTTGAACTTTCCCGGTCGTTTCTCTTGTGTTCTGGGCGGAAACGATTCTTGATACCTGTTTATCCATCACCATTTTATCCACCTGCACCCTCAACTCTCAAAACACCGGGCCGGAGGTCCAGGGGCAGAACTCTTCGTCGCCGATACCTTGGGCTTCGCTCTTTGTCGGCTTGCCGCTGGCCACGGCGAGGATCTCTTCGAAGATTTCGGTGCCGACCGACTCGATCGTCTTGCCGTTCAGGATCGGACCGGCGTCGATGTCCATGTCGTCTTGCATCCGCTCGTACAGCGGCGTGTTCGTCGAGACCTTGATCGTCGGGGACGGCTTGCAGCCGAAGCAACTGCCACGGCCGGTGGTGAAGACGACGACTTGGCAGCCGCCCGCGACGATGCCGGTGACGGATGCGGGGTCGTAGCCAGGGGTGTCCATCACAACGAGGCCCCGCTCGGTGATCTTCTCGGAGTATTCGTAGACTGCGTTAAGGGAAGTGGTCCCGCCCT
>JANOKO010001160.1:0-18194 GCA_031419335.1 Planctomycetota bacterium | reverse complement strand
CAGCACCGTCGGCAGCGACTTCACCACCGTGTCGATATCGCGCCGCACCACTGCGCGGATGAGCGTTGACAACTCCGGATCATCCTCGGCTCGGCCCCCCTTGGATGCCTCTTCGGGCAGGCAACCGGACAACAACCGATCCGCATTCCGCAGGCAGATCAACGTGTTGATCACCTGATGCAGCATGTAGAACTTCACCTGCAACTGGATGTCGTACTCGACGTTGGCGTCGTGCTCGCCGGAGGACTCCGCGACCTCGTGGTCCCAGATCGCCTCCATCAGTTCGGCGAGGTCCACCTGCCACCGCTGGGCCTGCGTCCGCCAATCCCGCACGCCCTGCAGCGTCTGTTGTAAGATCGTAGTCTGCGGGGTGTCGCGGTGCAGGTGCAGATCGGCTGCCAGTCGCACGGCGGCCATCTGCCATAGCTGGCCGACGGCGTTGATGAACTTGAGTCGCGGCTCCATATCGCGGTTGATGACTTCGAACTCGGTGTTGCGGAACCCGAAGTCGTTTTCGAGAGTGTTGCCCCAGTTGCCATCGTCTGTCGTGTCCTTGTAGGTCACGTCCTCGTAGGCAGCTCCGAAGACATCGTCCTCGTCTTTCTCGTCGTCCCCCTCGGCTGCTTCGTCCTTGAGGGGGTCATCCCGCATCGCCTGTTGGGCTCGCTCGACAGCCCCCTCCATGCGCGGCACCGACCACAGCTCGTCCGCGTTCGATTCGAGGAAGGCAAACATCCGCCGCAGCAGGTTGGCCCGCTCGTCCTGCGTCATCGTGCAGGCGTCGCCCGCGATCAACTTCATCCAGCGAATCAGCATCGCAAACAGCGAGTGCTTGGGCGACTCCAGCCCGACATCGCTGGACTGACTGAGCCACTGCATCAGCAGCGCCAACGAGGCCACCAAGTCCTTGCGATACAGCAGGGCATCGACAACCAGGGCGTACGCCTGGGCCGATTCGAACTCCTCGACATGCTGCCGCCAGAACCCGACATCGCCCGCCGATTCCCCGGCCTTCCGCCACTCGATGAGTGTCTCGGAGACATGGGTCGCGGCGTCGAGGCTGTCTTGGCCGGAGACCTTGGGGAGGTCTTCGACGGTGGTACTGGCGAACCGATCCCACCACTCGGCGACCTTCTGATACTCGATCAGAAGGCGTTCGCGGGCGGCTCCGTTGCCCTGCGCAGCCGCTTCGCTAAGGACGCGCGAGAAGGCCCCGAAGGCGTCCTCGACCAGTTCAATCAACACCTCGACGCGGTTGTCGGGGATCGTGTCCTCGCGCGAGGTGAACAGCGGGAACTGCCCCTGAAAACCCAGGATGTCCCACGGGTCGACCAGCGCCCCGCACTCGATGCCCCGCTGGAATAGATTGAATAGCCCCATCACCAGGTCGACCGCCTCCGGCAGCTTGTTCTGGTTCAGGGCATGATGGGCCAGTCCAATGCGGCACTGGATCTCGCACTCGAACCGGATCGACGCAGCGGGGATGGAATCGGCCTGCGCGCGGGCGGCTTCGGGATAGCCCATCTTGGCATAGAGATAGGCGATCTCGCGGAACTGAATCTGCCGCGCCCCGTACCCGGCCAGGTGCATGTTGAGGAACTGCCGGATGTGGCCAAACGGCTGTTGCGTGCGTTGCTCTTCGCGCTTGAGCCGCTTGGCCCGCGTGCCATCGACCTGCTGCATCAGTCGCAGATAGAACGCATCGCGCCGTCGCGCCACCACCGGCAACAGCGAAGTCAGCGTCACCGAAGAATCGTGGACCCCCGGTCCCGACCCACTGATCGACGAGGCCATCAGCATCGTCCCGCATAGGGCCGCCGCAGCGTCGAAGAGTCGCTCGGCGCGCGGGGTACGGGACTTGGGATCATCGATCCAGGTCAGCAGCGCATCGAGGATGATGCGCCGCAGCACCACCCGGCGGTAGTGTCCCTTGGTGTCGATGCGGTGGGGATCCCACTCCCCGAACATGTAGTTGGTGCGTTTGTTGACCGGATGCAAATGGTCATGCGAACGCATGTCGATGGCCAGCTCTTCCATCTGGTCGAGGTCGAAGTGAGCTTCGAGCAGCAGATCCTTGGGAGCCTGCTTCAGGAACTCCATCGTCGAGGAGATCAGATCGTGATACGGCCCGACCGCAGCCCCGACTCCCTCCATATAGATGGGGAGCGGTCGGAAGCGCTCGTGGCTGTAAATCTCCATCCGCAGCCCGCTTTCGAGGACGGGGATGGGGCGGTACCCGACGAAGTCGTTGATGGTTTTGAGGGCGTCCTGAACGATCCGCTCGTGTTCGTCCCAGGGTGCCCCTTGAGTGAGGACCGCCTCGAAGAAGACGCCGATCAGCAGCGGCTGTTCGAAATCGAGCGGAACCAGGTGGAACAGTAGGTCGGCCTGGTGTTCGCGGTAGGCGGCCAGCAGCGAGGTCAGAGTCAGGGGGATCACCTGTCGGGCCTGCTGGGTGTCCTGGAACACGGGCGTCGTGCCCTGCACCTTTTCTAACTCAGCCGTCAGCAGCGTCCCTAGAGCCGAAACGGGGGCGAGGCGGTCGAGCTTGGCCCAAATGCGGTTGAGATTCGCCAGAAACTTCGGATCTCGCCGGCCTCCCGAAAAATTGAGGTACGCCAGGATCTCGCGAATCGCCACGAAATCGTCAGCATCCAGCTTCGTTGAGGGCGGCGTATTCTTCCGTGAGGCCATGAACTGGGGACTTTCCCGGGCAGCAGATGCGGTGGAGACCAATCGTCGATCGTCTCGCGGCGCGAAACGGTCTGTACGACTGTTCCGCTATTGTGATGGGTCGGGGATACGGGCGTAAAGGGAGTGAGTCAATCGGGCTTCTGTCGTTAGTGAATTGTGAGTCTGGGCGATCGGGGCACCCCATTCCACCTCCAGTCACATGGCGGAACTCCGACGAATCGGGTGTGCCCCATTGATGTGTTACACTCGCCCAGCGAGCGTGACTAGCCTGGACCGTGGACCAGGCTGTCATCGACCTCGCGAAGTCGCCTGCGCCAGAGAGTCGACCACTGACATGCCTTGGATCCCCCTCACCGACCTGAGCGACACCCGTCTTGACCCCTATCGGAATCTGAAGCTCTCCCATCAGACGCGGTCCACGGGGCATCTCATTGCTGAAGGACACCGCGTCGTGAAGCGGCTCGTGGAGAGCGATTTCTCGGTTGACTCCATCCTGGTCACCGACCGCAGAGCCCACATGATCGAGGGGATCGATCCTGACCGGTATCAGATCCTGGTGCTGCCCGAAGCACTGGCCAGCCAGCTTGTCGGATTCGATTTTCATGGTGGAGTCGTGGCAGCCGGATGGCGCAGGCCATCCCCGGCGATTTCTGATTGGCTAGCTCTCCATGTCGAGGCACCTGAGCTGGTTGTCGTTTGCCCACGCATGACCGATCCCGACAACCTGGGCACGCTGATCCGGTTGTGTGTGGGGTTTGGAGTCCGAGCCCTGATCCTGGGGAGGGGTACGACCGACCCGTATTCTCGACGAGTCATTCGTGTCTCCATGGGGCACGCGTTTTTTCTCCCCATCGTGCAGGTCGATGAACTGCAGCCTCAGCTTATGGCACTGCGAGAACGATATGGGTTTGCCTTTCTGGCGACCGTGCTTGATCCGGCTGCTACACCGCTGGACAGGTTCCCGTTAGGTGAGTTCAGCGCTGACGGAGTTCGAAAACAACGACTCGGTTTGCTTTTCGGCAATGAAGCGGAAGGGCTGGAGCGGGAGTGGATCGACTTCTGCGATGAGCGTGTCACGATCCCCATGGGACCACTGGCTGACTCACTAAACGTGTCCGTCTCGGCGGGGATCTTCTTGCATTGGTTTCGAAGTCGAGGGTGATAGCTCGATTGCCTTTTCACAGGCCCCCGAATCCTGGACACGGATGGGAGAGCAGTCACCATCGTTCGCACGATTCTCACGGTTTCGATGAGAGACCGTTCCTGACACTGTGTCCCCGGAAGCAGCATGGGCAAAACGTCCATGCTGCTTGCCTGAACACGCTGTTAGCGGCGGGGCCGTGGGGGATCGTGGTCCACCGGGGTGGGCTCATGCCGTGAGGCATCGTGGTCCCGGTGATGTGTGTCTGGGTGGGGCTTGTGGTGTGTGTTTTCCCCGTGACAGCGACAGTGCGGCTGCTCATTTCGGGGGTAGACGTGCCCGCAACCCGTACAAATGCGGCGATCCAAGAGGGAGCATCCCACCTCCTCATGATGAGAGTTATGGTGCCGATCCAGGACCAGTGGGCCAAAGTGCTGGCCGCAACCACAACTCGGCTGTCCATGCCGAGGATAGATCTGACCGCATCCGCGGCAGTTGCGGTGGTCGAGGTCATGCCCTCGGAACAGGCGGTCGTCCTCGATGCCGTAATCTCGCACCAGCGGGGGATGGGGCCGATTGTAAGCGTACACCGGCGGGCAATACCCGCGAGCGTCCCAGTCATGATATCCCGATCCAGCCGTGCAAGAACCACACCCGTGCTGGCCGCGATAACTGTAGCTTTGATCGATCCGGCGGAGAGCGCGGGCCAGATCGAGGAGTTCATTATTGACCGCGTCGTGCACAGCGTGCGGGCCAGCCTGACGATGATCCCCGTCTTCGCGATGTGTGTGAATTCGATCATCATCCCGATCCATCTGCTGGCGGTCTTGATGGTCGTCGCGTTCCTCGTGGACCCGGTCCTTGTGGTCGCGGTCCTTGTGGTCACGCTCCTCATCGTCGCGGTCGTCGCGGTCACGCTCCTCATGCTTCCGCTCCTCGCGGTCCCGATCAGCGTGCTCCTCGGCCCGCAGGATGGCGTGATTCCACATTCCGACGCCGAGGGAACATCCCAATGCAACCGTTGAAATCCAGACTCGAACAAGACTCATGGACAAACTCCTTCCGGGAAGAAAACGGATCTGTCGGGCGCGAGACGAGTTTGAAAGGCACGATCGCCTGACGTTCACATCCCCCGTGAATGGTCACCATGAGCAGCTCTCTGAGAGATGACTCGCGCGACAGAGTGGACCAGCACGTGACACATGTTATTCGCGTACAAAGCAAAGGGAAGTGGTAAAATCGGAGTAATCGGTAATATCGGTAATATCGGTACAATTGGAGGCGTGCGGTATTCAACTCTGATTCTGAAAACATCGTGCTGTGTGAATCTAGCATGCTTGTCACCTCCGGTTTCATGGCGTATGTTCCGGAATGCAACTACTGAATATCAGAAGCGTTACGATGCATCTACTAAAGAAAATGCGTCTGTGACGCCAGGATGAGACACAGGGCAAAGTGGCTTGAAGTATGGTGGATTCGTCAGTCGTCGCAGGGAGCAAGATTTCGAAGTTCGCAAGATCTGCCGACTGACACCGTTGGTGAACAGGCGGGTCATCCCGTGCGAAATCGGAGCTGCGTGAACTCTTTCGTGCGCTCGATCATCGCAGGCTCGACGGGCAGTCGTTCCAGGCTGCTCGCCCCGTAGAACCCCACAATGCCTGAAGTATGATCGAGTACATACTGGGCATCGGCTGGTTCGGCAATCGGCCCGCCGTGGCAGAGTACCAGAATCTCTGGATTCACACGACGGGCAGCATCGGCCATCGCCTGGACGAAGCGGGGGGCGTCCTCCAACGTCACGGCTGTATACGCTCCGATCATCCCTTTGGTGGTGAGACCCAGATGCGGGATCAGGATGTCGGCACCCGCACGGGCCATCTCTACGGCTTCGTTAGGATTGAAACAGTACGGGGTCGTCAACAGGCCCAATTCCCGTGCCATTCGAATCATGTCGACCTCCAGCCCATAGCCCATTCCCGTCTCTTCCAGTCCCTGCCGGAATGTCCCATCAATCAGACCCACGGTCGGGAAGTTCTGCACCCCCGCGAATCCTGCAGACTGGACCTCCCGCAGAAACCGGGGCATGCTGCGGAAAGGGTCCGTTCCACAGACTCCGGCCAGGACTGGTGTGTGCTGGACCACCGGCAAAACTTCGCGGGCCATATCCATCACAATGGCATTCGCATCGCCATAAGGCATCATCCCCGCCAGCGAACCGCGACCGGCCATGCGGAAGCGTCCCGAGTTGTAGATCACAATCAAATCGATCCCACCCGCCTCTTCCAGCTTCGCGCTGAGGCCGGTACCAGCGCCTCCTCCTACAATCGGATGGCCGAGGGCCACTTGTGCTCGCAGCCGAGCCAGAATCTCCACGCGAGTTTGGGGGATGCCTCGAGGTGGGGACATGGAGGTACTCCAAAGACGAAACGATTGGAGAGAGATCGATTCCCAAGTGGGATGCGTACATCCCTCCAATCAGGCCATTGTGAAAGCGCACAGGTGACTTACGGGGAGCCAATCGTATGCCTACATCCCGCCGTGACAGTTCTTGTACTTCTTCCCGCTGCCACAGGGGCAGGGATCGTTCCGACCGACTTTCTTCTCGCGATTGCGGATCGGCTCGACCACGCTGGGGGCCTGTCCCGGTTGGGTGCCGGATTCCTGTGTCAGTGTCTGCTGCGTAGTGACAGACTCGGTCATGATCGGAGCCGCCGATTCATGGACTGCAGCTGTCTCATGCCAGACATCGCGGAGGAAGCGGGGATCGCTCTCGCGTTCGAGGCGGAAGACGGCGGCTGTGGCGGCTTCTCCAATGCGGTCCCACATGGCGCTGAATTCTTGCATCCCCTGCCGCTTGTACTCGACCTTGGGATCTTTCTGCGCATATCCGACGAGACCGACGTTCTGCCGCAGGAAATCCATGTGGTACAGGTGTTCCTTCCACGAGTTATCCAGCAATTCCAGCAGAACTTGACGTTCAGCCTCACCCATTTCAGGTCGGTATTTCAGTTCATAAGCTTTGAGTGCCTCAATTTTGGTGGTTTCTTGCGGTTGATTCTGCATCTCGTCGAGGTCGAGTTCGGCCTCGAACCGGCGGAAAACGAAGTCATGCAGATCGCGGAGGGCGCGGGGATCCTGAAGCGGTCCAGGCTTCCCCTTAATTGACGGGAAAGCCTTCGCCATGAAGGCATTCACCTGAGCGGTGATGTCATCCTTCGGCAGGAACTCGCGGCTGGCGGTGAGAACCTGTTCGGCTAAACCTTCGATCGCCAGGGACTGAGTCGCCTGAGCATCAAGCTGGCAGCGGAAGCGATTGTTGGCCCAGCGAATCAGTCCCTCGCGGTCTGCCGGAGTGGTGGCGTTCCCTTGGAACCGCATCAAGCTGATGATGACTGGGAAGCGCGCGTCTTGTTCGTCATATCGTTCGCGGATTTTTCCCATGACAAACGTGATCGCCTTTTCCGGCTCTTCGTACAGACCGAACTGTGAAGGAGGAATCGCGAGACCGAATTGATGATTGAGCCACCCCGACAACTGGTTGCGACCAAAGTCCTCGTGCAGGAACAGATCGAGCGAAGCGAAGTCGGTCTTGTTGATGTGTTCGACCGCCCGCTCCAGCATGGCGCGATGCAATTCATCGGTGTCGAACCGTTCGGCCCCGTCAGGTGTGGCGATGTTTCGCAACTCGCGAGGATTCGTGTTCTGGCCGAACATCCGATTGACCCAGCTGGAAAATGCCTGCAAGTTCCACTCAGTCTCCGGCAATTCCCTGGGCAAGTTCTCAATGATCTGCTCGTTGAGCAGCGAATCGGCTTGCCGCTCAGCTTCGGTCGTCAGGTAGTTGACTGCTTGAGCCTGATCCATGCCGCGCACGTCGTACTCGATGACTTCAATCCCCATCGTCTGCGTGGCCCAGGCGGCCAGCGTCTCGAACGGATACTTCGGCGACAGGAACATCTCGACCGACTTCTGCACCTGCCGCTGCATCATGTCGACCATAATCTCGCGACAACTGGCTCCGTCAAGGATCCGCTGGCGATAGGAGTAGACCGCCTTGCGCTGGAAGTCCATGACCTCGTCGTATTCGAGGAGGTTCTTGCGGGAGTCGAAGTGCCGTTCCTCGACCTTCTTCTGGGCCTTCTCAATCTGCTTGGTGACCATCGAGTGCTCGATGGCTTCACCCTCCTGCATACCGAGCCACGCCAGCACACTTCGTACCCAGTCCCCGGCGAAGACTCGCATCAGGTCGTCTTCGAGCGACAGAAAGAAACGGCTCGATCCAGGATCGCCCTGGCGGCCCGAACGCCCGCGCAGCTGGAGGTCAATCCGGCGGGAGTCGTGACGTTCGGTGCCGACGACGTGCAGTCCGCCGACTTCGGCGACATGGCGGCCTTCGGCTTTCATGCCCTGCTGTTCGGCGATCTGGTCGCTGGCCTGATCCCATTCGTCTTTAGGGACATCGAGCCGCGAGCCGTACTTGACCTTGAGATTCTCCCAGGCCATGTACTCGGGGTTGCCGCCGAGAATGATGTCAGTGCCGCGACCGGCCATGTTCGTGGCAATCGTCACGCCGTTCAGGCGACCGGCCTGCGCGATGAACTCGGCCTCCCGCTCGTGGTGCCGGGCATTCAGCACCTGATGTTTGATGCCGCGTCGACCGAGCATGGCCGAGATGTGTTCGCTCTTCTCGATCGACTTAGTCCCGACCAGCATCGGACGACCGGTCTTGTGGACCTCGATGATTTCTTCGACCACGGCGTTCCATTTCTCCCGCTCGGTACGATAGATCACATCGGCATGATTGACTCGCTTGACAGGACGGTTTGTCGGAACTGCGATGACTTCCAGTCCGTAGATCTTGATGAACTCGGTCGACTCCGTCATCGCGGTGCCGGTCATCCCGCACAGCTTTTTATACAATTTGAAATAGTTCTGGAGCGTGACCGTGGCCAGCGTCTGAGAGACCTCCTTGATCCGCACTCCTTCCTTGGCTTCGCAGGCTTGGTGCAACCCGTCGCTCCACTGGCGACCGGGCATCTTGCGACCGGTGTTCTCGTCGACAATGACGATCTCGCCGCTCTCGACGACGTAGTTCACGTCCCGTTTGTAGAGGAAGTGGGCCTTGAGCGACTGGTCGATCAGGTGCGGCCACTCCATGTTCCCCGTGGTGTAGAAGCTCTCGACCCCCGCCAAGCCTTCCGCGCGGCGCATGCCGGACTCGGTCAGGTGGCACGTATGCTCCTTCTCCTTGACCTCGAAGTCCTCGTCCCGCTTCAGTTGGCGGGCGACCTTGTCAGCTGTGGCGTACTTGGTGATGTCATCGTGGGCGGGTCCGGAGATGATGAGCGGGGTGCGGGCCTCGTCGATGAGGATGTTGTCGATTTCGTCGACGACGGCGAAATCGAGGCGGCCCTGGACCTGCATGTCCTTGCGCGGTTTCATATTGTCGCGGAGGTAGTCGAAGCCGAACTCGTTGCTCGTTCCGTAGGTGATGTCGCAGGCGTACTGCGGCTGGCGGTCCCACGGCTGCATCGGGGACTGGATCGCCCCGACGGTGAGGCCAAGGCCGATGTGCGTGGGGCCGACCCATTCCATGTCGCGCTTGGCGAGGTAGTCGTTGACGGTGATGACGTGGACCTTGCCCGCCAAAGCATTGAGGAACGCTGGCAGCGTACAGACGAGCGTCTTCCCCTCCCCGGTCACCATCTCGGCGATCTTGCCCTGGTGCAGCACATACCCGCCGACCATCTGCACGTCGTAATGCCGCATCTTGAGGTAGCGCTTGCCCGACTCGCGCACAGCGGCGAATGCCTCGGGCAGGATGTCTTCCAGCGTCTGGCCGTCCGCCAGCTTGGCGCGGAGCTTCGAGGCCGTCTCCTTCAACTCCCCTTCGGAGAGCTTTTCGAAGGTGGACTCGAGCTGATTGATCCGGTCAAGGGCCGAGCCCGGGATGATCAGGCTGCTGCCATCACGGTGCCGGACGTACCCCACACGCCGCACAGCTCTCTCGTTGGAGGAGCCAAACACGCCGCGAATTCCGCGCTCTGCGAGCGAAGTCATTCCGTTGAAGAACTCGCCGACTTTGTCAAACACGTCCATGGTGTCTCTCGGTTTCGGAATGCCGGGGGAGCCGCCGACCTTGGCGGAACCCGGTCATTCGAAAAAACTGACGTGGCAGGGAATGTCGTCTTTCGCTCTGAGCAACATTGCCTTTCGCGGAGCGAAAGGCGACATTCTCTGGAGCCACACCGGCAACTTTTGCCGGTAATCCTCGCCCCGTCCGCCCGGACTGCCACACGATCAGTCAGAACGCAATCCCCGTTCCCGAGGTGCGATCAACCGCCCACGCGAAACAGCGACCGAACGGAAATCCCTGCCGGGCCGGAGTTTATTTCGCTGGCCAAAGGGGGTCAATACGGTCGCGAAACCGAGACTGGGCCGGAGGCATGCCGATCTGGCAGGCCGCGTGACGCACACCTTCTACACGAGCCGTTCTCCGTTGATACCTCTCGCGGTCTCGTGTGAGCCGTAGCTGCCCCTCGCCAGAGGGCGAGGACATGAGCCAATTCGCTGACGTGCTGGTGAAATGTGGCTACATCAGAATGTCTCACATCTGCCCGAGTGAAGTACGGTCCGAAATCCTACGGCTCCAGTTGCAGATCGTGGTCTTGGCACCACTCCCGAAGTGCAGCCTCCGTGGCCCGCTCTTCGTATCGGTGCCAAGCCTCCAACTGGCCCTGGCGCTGGAGGAAGTCCTTATAACGTGAGTAAGCGCCTTTCCTGCGAAACATGTCGCGAACTTCCTGATACAAATCGGGCAGGTGGTTCTCCACAAAATGGAATACGAGCCGATTCCCGAGATCGAGGTCGTGCTTGTGAGGGACGGACTCGTAGAGGCCAGGCTATCAATGTCCTCCGGGAGTGGCTCCTCCACGTCGTTGTATTCGGAGGACCAGTGAATTTGGCCCGTCGCCCGAGAGATGTATGCCGAGTTTTCCGAGACACCACCCGCACTCACCCATTCATAGGCGATGAGGAGATCGGCAAAGAGAACTGTGGTGGGCACGGGCAACTCGCGGAGTGGAAGACTTGCGGCGGGCAGGTCCAGGCACGGCTTGGAGTGCCTGATTGGAATTAGGCGGGCGGCCAGACTTCGCGTACCAAAAGACTTCGGAAGTCTGGCGGGTCAGTTTTCACTGGCCGCTCGCCTGACAACAAGCGGTTACGGAGGACACGCTCCCCTTTCAATCCCTCTTGTGCCTGCGTCACCCAGACGTGCAAAGCAACGTCTGGGCCACTCTGCCGCGTTGCCGCATTCCGTCGAGCACCACATAGCACTCCCGCAGCTCCGCCACGAACCCGGCCTCCCCCGTAGGACGGCCTTTCCAGGCCGTCCTAGATCGATGCTGGCAGCCAGTGCCCCGTCATCGCTAAATCAGGGGGTTGGAGCACGGCTGGCTGGAAGGTCCTTCTGGGAAGTTTGTGCGGTTGGGAGGGCGAAGCTCCTGCTGAGCCGCGACTTCGGGAAACCTGGCTCCCGCGCAAGCGGCTCGGCAGGAGCCTCGCCCTCCCGACCTTGCAGATTCACGAACTGGCCAGCCGTGGGGGTTGGAGTGGGCTGCTAGACGGCCTGGAAAGGCCGTCTTACGGGGGACATTTTCGCCCGCTGGCTTCACTTCGATGGGAGTCGGGCGCGGACCTGAGCCACCAAGCGGCGACTGACCTGCACATCATTCTGCCACATCACGTTCGACAAGTCACTGGTCGCCAAGCGTTCGTCGATGGCCAGGCTCTGCTCCAGCAGGGGCAGCGCTTCGGCCCAGCGTTCTTGCTTCATCAACAACTGGCCGATGATGGTGCAACTGTACGACAGATCCCGCTGCCACGCCGCGTTCGCCGGGTCCGACTCGGCCAGCTGTTGCCGGATGCGGAGCGACTCGCCGAACAGCCGCTGGGCCTCGGGCAAATTCCCCTGCGCCGTCGCCAGATTGCCGAGCTTGTTCAGCGACACCGACAGATCCCGCTGCCACGCCGCGTTCGCCGGGTCCGACGCGGCCAGGGGACGCAGAATTTGTTCGGCGAGGGTCGCCAGTTGCACGGCGGACTTGAGCCGACCCAGCGTTTGCAGCTGGGGGACGATCCACATCGCGGTGCGACCGGTCTGGGGGTGTCCTAACTGGGCGGGAGCGAGGGTGTACTGGACGATGGCATCGACTTCGGCCACGGAGGTGTAGAGTTCGATGGCCTCGTGGCCGCGAATGGTTCGCTGCTCGATGAAGGTCCGTACGCGGTCGGTGCGCTGGGAGCGGGGGTCGTGTGGTGGCTCGGCCCTCACCCCCGGCCCCTCTCCCGGGGGGAGAGGGGAGGAGGAGGGAAGTAGGATGGGCAATCCTGCCCGTCCCTCGCCGGTCGAGGATGCGGACGATTGAGTGGAGAGAGCGGCTTGGTCCGCGGCCCTCACCCCCGGCCCCTCTCCCGGGGGGAGAGGGGAGGAGGAGGGTTGGAGTCGGGCGAGGATCACCTCTTGCACGACGCGGTGCATGCGGGCCAGCGGCTCTCCCTTGAGATAGTCGAGTCCGGCGAGGGTGCGGAGCGTCTCCTCCCACGGCGGGGACTGAAAGGGGCGCGGCGTCAGCGCATCGGCCATGTCGGCATCGTCCGCCACCAGCTGCTTCAGCCACTCCAGCGGAACCAGATCGGGCGGCAGCAGCGCGGCGTACTCCAGTGTGCGAATGGCCAGCGGCGACAGCCGGGCGACCGACTGCTCGAACAGCGGGCCGATCAGCGTGACCGGATGCGCGATCAGGTTCTGCACCTTCTCATCATGCCCGGCGACATCCAGCGCCAGCCCGATCCCGTGCTGCTGCAACTGAGCGGCGTAGTCGCGATAGGTGATGTCTGGATAGCTCCCCAGGAAGGCCCCAACCAGCGCCACCGCCAGCGAGTGCCGCCCCAGCCGATGCACGATCGCCAAGGCCGCCTTCCACTCATCATCCCCGGTCGCCGCTTCGTCCTCGCGCAGCGGATACGTTCCGGCGCGAGCGGCGAGATAGTCGGGGTCGTCCAGCCGCCGAGCAAAGGCGCGATACCGAAACAGCAGATCGAGGGCCTCCGACACCGGCAGAATGTCGAGCGAGATCGTCTCGATCCCTCCCAGTGAACGCGGTTCGGCCCGCGTCGTGACCAGCATGTGGACCTTTTCCAGTGCGGGGAACAGGTCGCGGTTGTTGCGAGACACCAGCGAGACGGCGTCCTCGTTCAGATTGTCGAGCAGCAGCAGCACCATCTCCCCCGGCGGCAACTGGTGAAAGGCATCCTTGGCCAGCGCGTACTGCTTGTCTTCCGGCAACTGATACGGGATGTTCGCGTGCAGATAGCTGCGCGCGATGCGGACGAACGCGGACTGCACATCGGCGACCGCAGTGGCGACGGAGAGGTCGATCTCGAACTGCCCGCCGAGGTACTCCTTGCGAAACAGGTAAGCATACTCGCGGGCGACGGAACTTTTGCCGATCCCGCCCACGCCGTTCACCGCGCACAGCCCGACCATGTCGTGTCGACTGAGGGCATCCCGCAGCGCGGCCAGTTCCTTGCGGCGACCGACGAAGTTCGGATTGCGAGTGCGGATGTCGCGCGGCACGCGCGAGAGGATACGGCCATGCTCGACCCGCTCGCGAATGCTTTGTTCGAGCTGCAAGAGACGCTGGGCAACGATTTCCTCTTGGAGCGCAGCGCGCCCCTGGGGCCAGAACGGCTGGATTTCGACCACGGCATTCCGCGAGGTGATGTTGTCCCACCAGTCACGGGCCGAAGGGGGGACCAGTTTGTCCAGATCGGAGGGAGCGACGATAAAGATTGGCGTCAACGCCTCGCCGGGGTACGTGCGGCTCTGCTCGACCAGGATGTACTCCTCCCACTCCTTGCGGCACCACTCGCTGTGGAAATAGTTCTCGGACAAAAAAGCAATCATCACCTTCGACTGCCGCAGCCCCTTCCGCAGCGCGTTCTGCCAGTATTGGCCATCGATGATTGATTTCACATCGAAGTAGACCTTAAGTGGAGTCTCGGGCGAGAACCGCAGAAAGTCGGCCTCCAATTGCTCCACAAAGGCCGAGATCATCTTCGGCTCGGTGGCGTTGTCCTTGCGACTGTAGCTGATAAAGACATCGTGATACTCAACCCATTCGTTCCAGATCTCGGATTGGTTCATGATGTGGCCCCGTGAGTCTGAATGGAGAACAGCGGTGAGCTATCGCGGGGAAATCTGCACCGAGGAATCACCCGCGGCGCGTGCGCCCCACCGCGTCCACGCGGCTGGCGGGCCGCGATAACTCATGAAGAAGTCGATCCTACACTGCGGGTTCGGTCATGATTTCCTGTGAATCACGGAATCCCTGGCCGCATGCAAGGCGTGCAAATCATAGCCGGAATCCCAAACGCAGGAACCCGGTGGTGCGAAGACTCCAGAGGCTGACGCCGCCCCGCTCGAGGTCTCAAAAGACTTCGGACGACTGTTGCAAGATCAGGGCTGTGGGGCACGCGGCGAAGCAGAGCATCGGGGAGATGCGAGTCCAAGCAGAGCTGGGGACCAAGGGAACCCGCGATGCTACCTCGCAGCGCCGCCGAAAGGATTTAGCACAGTCACACCGAACGGGGCAAAGTCTGCGACGTTCCGGGTGACGACCGTGAGTTGGTGCGCGATGGCTGTGGCGGCGATCATTCCGTCTTCGTAGAGCGTGTCCGATTTCTGATGCATGATCCGAGCCCAGACGCGGAACGCCTGGCCGTCCATCGGGAGGACGTTGTACGAACTGGCCACGAGATCCAGCCAGGCTTCAATCTCGGCGGCCTTCGCGGCATCCTGGTCACGGGATCTTTCGATGCCCGCCTGAATTTCTCCCAGCGTGATCGCGGAAAGATGCAGGTCCGCGTCCTCGACCGCGTTCAACCACGCCACCACCGCTCCGTGTGGCCGGGGCTTGCGCAGCTCTGAAATGACGTTGGTATCGAGCAGGTACATCCCACTCACCTCATGGACGCTGGCGGACGACGACGAGCGGCACCGCGTGGGGGGATGATCAGTTCCATCCGGGCCTCATCGGACAGCAGTAGTTGCTTGAGCGAGGGGCGGGCTGCGGACTGGAGTCTCCGCCACTCGTCGACGGGCACCAGCACAGCGGCTTCCGTGCCGCGCCGGGTCACCATCTGCGGCCCTTCGGCCAGACAGGCGTTGAGGAATTCGCTGAACCGTGACTTGGCATCTTGAACTGGCCAGGTGTGCATGGGAGTCTCCATCAAACTAGTTTACTGACTAGTCTGATGCCGAGTCAACACTTTCACCTGAGTCCGCCGGACCTATTTTCACAGCGTCCAACCCAGTGCTGCGGAGACTCGGGGGGCTGACGCCGCCCCGCTCACAAGTGACTACTCGTCGTCCGGATCGCCCTTGGCTTTCCCACGCAGGTACAGCCGGATCGGGACTTCCTTGAACGGCAGGTCTTCGCGGAACCTGCCGAGTAGATACCGCTCCCAGGCGGGGCTAAACAACTCCACGTCGTTGACCTTGACCACGATCGTCGGCGGTTCGGTCGTGACCTGGGTGGCGAAGAACACCTTCGGGGTGCGGTTCTTGGCGATGTGCGGCGGGTTGGCTTTGAGGGCGTCTTGCAGCACCCGGTTGAGCAGGCCGGTCGAGACGCGCTCGCGGGCTTGCTTGAAGATCGTCTGGGCGAGGTTGATCAGCTGCTTGATGTTGTGTGAGTCTTTGGCAGTGATGAACGCCACGGGGACATGCCTCATGCTCTTGAAGGTGTCTTCGAAATACTTGCCCCACTTCTCGGTGGTCTGGCCGAGTTCGAGGCCCAGGTCCCATTTGTTGACCACAAAGATGCAGGGCTTGGAGTTGTCCTGGATTTCCTCCATCAGCTTCTTGTCGACCTGCGAGATGGTCTGGGTGGCATCGAAGACGAACAGCACGACATCGGCCCGGCGGATGCTCTTTTGAGCGCGGACGAGGCCGTAGAACTCGATGTCATTGGCCAGGCTCTTGCGCTTGCGGACCCCTGGCGTGTCGATGGCCACGAACGACTTGCCATCGAGTTCGAATCGCACGTCGACACTGTCGCGTGTGGTGCCCGCGATCTCGCTGACGATCATCCGCTCGGTCTCGGCGAGAGCGTTGATGAACGTACTCTTGCCGACATTGCGGCGACCGACGATCGCCATCTTGAGTTCCGGCTCTTCGGCCAGCGACTGCCCCTCGGCATTCTCGCCCTCAGCTGCGGGCGGCAGCAGGTCGATGATCGTCTCCATCAGGGCATCGCGTCCGCGATTCGCCTTCACGCTGGTTTGCAGCAGATCGGCTTCGGCCAAGCCGTGGAACTCGTGAATCTCGGCATCCGTCTTGGTCGAGTCGCACTTGTTGATGACGATCAACTTGGGCTTGTTGACCTTGCGCAGGCGTTCCGAGACGACGCGGTCGAGCGGGGTCACGCCGGTAATGCCGTCGACGACAAACAGAATAATCGTCGCCTGATCGATGGCGACCTGGATCTGGCGTTCGATGTCCTCGGACAGGTCGTCCGAGTCGACAATCCCGATTCCGCCGGTGTCGACCATCTCAAAATACCGCTCGCCGACGAACATCAGGTGGCCCACGCGGTCGCGCGTCACCCCAGCTGTGGGGTCGACCACAGAGACGAGCCGGCCCGCCTGCCAGTTCAGGATCGAGCTTTTGCCCACATTCGGACGCCCGACGATCACCACTTTTGGAACTGACACTGCACACCTCTTCTCAAACACTCGGACCCTGCATTCTCCGGAGTTTGGCGGCAGATGCAACCGGGTCTGGCGGAAAGCGGTCAGCGATCAGCAGTCAGCGGGCAACCAGAACCGCGAACGGCGATGGGTGAGGCGTTTACCAGTCAGCGGGCAACTCCTGCAGTGTCTCCTTCAGTATCTCATAGATCGCCTTCCGGTCTTCGGCACTCAGGTGCTCGAATTCCGGCGAGGTGTTCTTCACGGTCAGTACGGCATGCAACTTCTTCAGTACATCGCACTTGGCCTCTTGGGGTAGTTGGGTGAACGAAGCGGAGTAGATCAGATAGCTGCAAGGGTATTTCAGCAGGCGAGTGTTGAGGTCGAGGTCTCGCAGCGAGCGGCCCTTCGAGTCACGCGGCCCGCGGTCTGAGAACTCCTCTGCAAATCCCGAGGTGCCCGACACCGGGGCTTCGAGGGGGTATTCCTTGCTGAACAGCAGATAGCGGACCAGCTTTTCGGTGACGCCGTGGATGCGGCGCTCGGTCAACTCGCTGCGAAAGCCGACTGGACGTTCAAGGGCGTCGTTCATGATGTCATCATGGTGCAGCGCGCTGCGGGTCTCGAAGTTGGCCTGGGTGATGAAGTTGTGCATCTGCACCTGATGCTCCAGGACCATCAGAGCCACGAGATCGCTGTGCGGGGTCAGGTACGGCTTCACTGAAACGAACTGGGAGAGGTCGGTCGCATTTGCTCCCGCCTCGCGGTCAAGTGTTTCTGGCGACCTGCGCTGGGCCAAGACATTTCCCATGTGCCGCATCGAGCCATGCAGTCCGCTCACGTACCATCCGCCCCACCGCTGCGAGAACGGACTGGTGTGGTCGGTCGAGAATGTCCCCGATCCCAGCAGCGGATGTCCGCCTCCATCCGAGTAAACCGACCGCACGAGCAACCCCGGCACTCCCTGCGTCCGTGACGAGGCATGACAAGTCAGGCACTGCCCCCGGTCCCGTACGAACAGCGGTTTCATGTCTGGCGACTCGGGCGGGCCCTGGTCCAACGTGTAAAAAATCGTCCCCTGCTTCGCGTCCTGCGTCGCGACCTCCAGTACATCCCCCTGCTGGCAGAAACCAATGTACGTGTCGTCATTGAAATACACAGCTCGCGGGCGATCCGGAGAGATCCGCCGTAACTGGAGGCTCGTCTTGGAAAAGACGAGAACCTGCGAGGACTGCGGTACGTCGAGCAGTTGGAGAACCGATTCGAGGTAGCCGCGAGGCCCCGCGGGCTTCAGTTCCACTTCCCCAGAGTCAATCTTCCCTTGGAGACACGTGATTCTGGTGTTCACCTCAGCTGTCTCGTACGAGATGGGGGCCGCCTCAAACTCCAACTGGGCGGCAGCCGAGCGGAACGTACCGAGACAGAACAAGGCCGTTGCAGTACAGGACAGAAGGCGAGGCAGGATTGACATACGGCGGACCCATTTTGAGAAGTCGGGAAGAGCCACTCAGACCTGTTGAGGAGCGATACGAAGGGTGTCGCTCATAAACAGGCATGTATGACTCCTCTTTAATCCTACTCGGCAGTTATCCGCCGATCAAAC
>JANOKO010001159.1:0-7610 GCA_031419335.1 Planctomycetota bacterium | reverse complement strand
ACCGCCGATGACCGTCGGCAGATCGCCGGTCCAGATAACCTTGTCCATCAGGGCCGTGGCAGCGAAGACCCCGTCTATGTAGACTGCCCCATGCGTCCATTGATTGGCGGTCTCGGTCGTGACCACTGTGGGAATTGGATTAACGGCTTCCAGGCCGTAAGAGGGTAGCGTCTGCTCGGACATCGTGATGTGATCTTCCCTGATCTGCTGTTCTGCCGCAACTCTGTGAGCGGGATCGCCGGTTGTCCGGGCGAATGGGCGGCATTTCGAGCGGTTGAAGGCTTTCCAGACTCCACACCGCGCGCGGACTCTCCTTGATTTCGGAGTTCCCCGCTAGTTCAATCGGCGGCTGAAGGGATTCGCCATGCGAAATCCTGTCTGAGATTCATCAAGACTGCGAAGAACTCGTACGGATTCAGGCTGATTTTGGGGCACTCATGCCCGATGATGGGCACATACTGAAAGTCGCTCTGTGACTGCCGAAGCTAATATGAGGACAATTCCATGCAATCGTCGTAGAACTCGAATGTGACTTCCGTCTGGGAACATACAGTTCTATACAGAAGACATCTGTTCCCGGGAATCTCAGAACTCACGGGCTCATTCGAGTACCGCTGTCAGCTCGTGGACGGTTTTGGTCAGACGTGTGTATCACGCCCCACTTCCGGAATCACTGGTGAACCCTGTCGACTCGATGCGGGTTTGCCCCAGCCTGATTCAACGCAACAATCCCAGCCTGACTCGGAAGTCGGACTGGGATTGGTGGGTTGAGTGTCGGTCAGACGCGGAATTTCACGGGCTGCCGATTTGATCGAGCTTGTCTTGGATATCGTTCAGGTCCGATTGGTTGATGGCACTGATAACCAGCGCACCGGTCGCTGCGGTGATCGTCCAGAGGGTGATGATGTCGAGTCCACCGAGGACGCCGCCCGTGTCCTCGTAGTATCCATCGTCTTGGGCACGGATGGCACCTTCGGATGCCAGTCCCAGCTTACGTGCGGCGTGGGCGGGGGCAGCCTCGGACTTCCAGACGCGGATCGGGGCCTTGGACTCTCCGACAGCGATCTCGTAAGAGCCGGACTTGACCTTCGGCAGGGTGAACGTGCCGTCTTTCTTCGAAATGGCTTCCGCCATCGTCTTACCGTTCTGGGTGAGAACGACCTTGGCTCCATCCACGGGCTTGGCTGTCGCGTTGAGTACCGCGCCCGACAGTTCACCGGTGGTACTCAAGGCCACATCGCGGGCCTTGATGGTCTGCACGGCAGCCTTCGGGGCGGCGAAGACAGCTTGGGGAACGACCATGCCGATGCACGCGAGGGCAACAACGGCATGTGTCAGCTTGCGAGAGAATTGCATGGCATGTCCTTTTCGGATTGATTCGGTCAGTCGACAGTCACGAAGTGTTCCATCACGCCGTTGGCCGTCCGGCGCTCTGGCTGATACGGCTCGCCACCACGGTGAAGGCGAGCACTCCGCTGAAGTGTTCTGAGTGAGTTTTCGATGGAGTCACGCGCCATCGAATGTTCAGGAGTTGTGATTCCAGGGCAAGAAGGCGGGGTGGTATCCGAGGTTCTCGTGACGAGTCAACATCTGACTCCTCTTTTTTCGGCTACCGGTCAGGCAGAGTTTGCGGATTATCAGGTTTTTGCCGAAAATCATGGATATATGTGTTTTTCGTGTCATCCGGCATCGGCGAATCTTGCCGCCCTTGGGCTCTGCGTTCGTGTCCGATTCGGGGAGGCCCTGCCAGCGAGTCCGTGTTTCTTTTTGACAACAAAGAGGCGTGACGTACTGTTGACATATGGCGTCCTCGGATTCGGGAAGACAGATCGTCTTCATCGTGCCGGTGATTCGCGGGAGTCGATTTCATGGATTCCGTTCTAGCACTTGGGTTTTCGCGCAGCGCATCACATCCGATGAATTCCTCCCGGAATTTTCTCGGATTGCTGGGGCTGTGTGAGGTCGGAAATCACCCTGATCCGGATGGGCGGCTGGCACTTCTGGGGCGGATGTTGTCCGCCATTCGCTTTCGGGACGACTCGATCTTCTTTCATTCCCGCCGAGTGGCCATTGTCGCCATGGGGATTGCTCAACGACTGGGTTGGTCCACCGACGAAATCCATAACCTGGAAATCGCAGCCCTGCTGCACGATTTTGGCAAGGTCGGCGTTCCAGATCATATTCTGCAAAAACCTGGCCGGCTGAATGCGGATGAGCGGGAGTTGATCCGGACTTCACACGATGTGGCGGAGATTCTGCTCCAGGCTAGTCGCTTCACGGAAACGACTTTGGAAATCTTTCGAGATTCCCAATCGCTCAGTGGGGACTCCAGTGGTTTACTGGGTCGCCACCAGGGTTCCCGCATTTTGTCCGTTGCGGATGCCTTCGATTCACTGACACACGACCAGGCCCACCGCCGAGCCTTGACCCGTGAACACGCTCTGGAGCATCTGCAAAACACTGAAGGTGCCAAGTTCGATCGCAATGTGGTGGCGGCCTTACAGCGCTGGCTCTCGACGGAAGACGCGCAGCAACTCGATCAGGCACCAGAGATTGAACAAGCACTCCGCACCCACAATCCCATCGACCCCGAAGCAGCAGCCCAGGCCAGTTGCTTGTGCCACCTGTTCTCGCATCTGACTCTGCTGGAGAGCTTGTACGATGCGTACTACTTAATCGACTCAGAGAAGCGGATTGTGGTGTGGAGCCGCGGGGCCGAAAAGATGTTCGACAAAACACGGTCTGCCGTTCTAGGAACGCACTGGTCACGGAGTATTGTGGACTATACGTCCAAGGGACTGAAGGAAACCGTACTGGATCTGGCGATCGAACGTCAGCGTTCTTTTATGGCTGCCGCTAAGGTCAAAACCAAGATGGGGGAACTGGAAGCGGAAGTCCAGGCCATCCCCTTTTGGGACGATCGCGGAGCGTTCCGTGGGGCTTGCGAAATCATTCATCGACTGAACTCCAGTCGCCGAGGGACCGAGCGCTACCAGGAACTCCAGCTCGCTGCCACCCGCGACCCGCTCACGGGACTGGCGAACCGGGCGGAATTGGAGATGCGATTAAAGAAGGTTCACCAGGAATCCCAACATCCTGGGTCAATTCCGTTCAGTGCCATTTTCTTCGACATCGACCATTTCAAGAATATCAACGATGAAAACAGCCACCAAGTCGGGGATCGAGTACTGGTCGATGTGGCCCACCTGATCGAGGATGAACTCTATTCTGGGGAGTTGGTGGCGCGGTATGGTGGAGAAGAATTTGTGGTCATCTGCCCCGAAACTCTGCTGCAGGATGCGGTCCAGAGAGCGGACCGTTTGCGGCGGTCAATCGTGTCTGCCACACCCGGTGGCTTGAAAATCACGGCCTCCTTCGGCGTGGCTCAGATGGAAAGGGAAGACACCGTCGACAGCTTGCTGCGTCGGGCCGATGCGGCCATGTTTGATGCCAAACGGGCAGGACGCAATCGGACCTGTGAGCGCTCACGGCAAGAAGGTTCACAGGAGATTGCCGTCCCGTCCGAGCGACAGTCCAGTGCAGATCCCTATGTGGTGAAAGCGACCTTTCTGACCACAATCGCCTCGAACATTATCGTCCACAAAATTGCTGGGTTTGTGGATTCGAACCACGCCAAATTGTCGGATGTCACTCCCGAGAGCTTTCGCATGGTCGCCGGTGAGACAACGCTCTTCGGGGGCTGGGGATCGGTGCCCGAGAAGCAACCCGTCGAAGTGCGGGTCGAAATCGGGACGGTGGATCGATCGCGACGGACCAATCGTGTGGAGATTAAAATCACCATCACTCCACGCGGCCGCAAGCCCTCGGTGGAAGTCTTTCAGGATCGTGCTATCCGGGTCCGAGATGAGATTCGTGCCTACTGCGCGGCGGATTAGCTAGTGGACTGGGGGCTGGTGCCTGTTCGCTCTGCCCCTCCTGCCCTTTGTGTGTTGTCTTGAAACCCTCCTCATGAGGTGGTAACTGGGCTCGGGATGAGAGACACTTCGGTGGTCACTCGCCCAGTGGCTCTTTGGTTTCCCTCGGACCTTGCGGCCCCGTTCCTCATTGAAGTCGGCCCACCCATGACGCTCTCCATCGTGCGTTTCAGCTGCTTCACGGTGATTGGAATGCTGTTGGCAGTGCGTACTCAAGCCGAAGAACCGCCCAACCGGGCTCTGGCCCGAGACTCCGCTCAAGCCTGGAAAGATGATCAGCCTGACGCACAAACGATGCTGACCCACATGGCCTGGACGAGTTGTGACTTTGAGGTCACTTGGTCCCCGGTCGAGGGACGAGATTTCCAGAGGCTGGTCCGATATCCAACGCCATTCCCCTCGGGAGATCAGACGAACGATCTCGTCTCGATGGAGTGGTACATGCCGAAGCTGCCACTGCTCCAGGCCGGGCCTCTGCCGACCATCGTGGTGATCCATGAATCAGGGTCAGCGATGCCCGCTGGCCGCGCGATTGCTCGAGGGATCCAGCAGCGGGGACTGAATGCGATCCTGCTGCACCTGCCTTACTACGGTGAGCGGCGAGGTGCGAAGGGCAGGGACCAGAGCGAATTCCTGATCACCATGCGGCAGGGAGTTGCCGATGCCCGCCGCGCCTTTGACGCGGTGGCTGCACTTCCAGGAGTCGACAAGACCCGGATCTCCATTCAGGGAACCAGCCTCGGTGGCTTCGTCACGACCTCTGCGGCGAGCCTCGACGGCTGCTACCATCAGACATTCATCATGCTCGCTGGCGGTGACCTCTACGACATGGTCATGAACGGGAAGCAGGATACCGCCAAGCTGCGGGAGCAGTTGCAGAAAGCGGGATACAGCGGCGACAAGCTGAAGGAACTTTTGACCCAGGTCGAGCCGACGCGGATCGCCCATCGATTGCCGCCGGAGCGGACTTGGGTGTATGCCGCCCTTCAGGACGATGTCGTCCCGATTCGCAATGCCCGCATTCTTGCGGACTCGATCCCGCTCGACCGAATGCACCGCATGGAGTTCGTTGGCGGGCACTACACTGCGGCGCTGTGGCTGCCGGTGGTCATTGATCACTTTACGAAGACGGCTGCTGTGGCTCCGTGATCAAGCAGAGGCTGGGTGGGCCACAAAAAACCAAGGCGTTGTCAAACAGAGATTGTCTGTCGGTCCTTGACCACGAGCCGTTAGAAACTGAACCCGCAGTCCCATTCCGGAACACGTGAAATCAAAAAATCATTCATGCGAAGTCCTTGAGTTGCGAGCTTGGCCTCCAGCGCTTCCTCAGTCACACCGTAAGCAATCGGGGCTCGCTCGGAATCGAGTGCCACGAATTCTCCTCCGTGCTCACGCATTTCTTGGATAACAAAGGACTTGTCTGGCTTTTTTCGCAGCACAGTCTTGTCCATTGGACGACCTCCCAGTGCTTGTCTTGCCGCAAGTTCCGAGAACCTGCCAGAGCCTTTATACCTCCGCTTTCCCCAAATTCGCAGTCGGAGTTTCTGGTCGAAGACTGCGATAGAGCAGATTGGCTCTCCCTCAATCGTAGATGATGCCAAGTGGGTAAGAGGTGATTGGGATCTTCAATTTTCTGCGAGTGTGGGTCTTCTCGTTGAGATTTGTTCGCATTTGAGCGACGCGCAGCGTATTCTCAACGTGCTTTTGTGAGTTCTATCCCAAGGGAGTCCACCCTATGTCCCACTTCTCCCCCACCCGTCGTGACTGGTTGCGGATGGCCTCCCTAGGGTGTGCCTCCATTGGTGTCTCTGGACTGTCGATGAGCCACTGGCTCCCAGCCCTCGCAGCTGAGACGGCGGGCGATCCGAATCGCCGGAAGTCGTGTATTCTGCTGTGGATGCCCGGTGGGCCGTCGCAGATCGACACGTTCGACCCTAAGCCGGGGCACAAGAACGGCGGTGAGTTCAAGCCGATTGAGACCAGTGTCCCGGGAATTCAAATCTCGGAGCATCTCCCGAATCTCGCGAAGCAGATGGAGCATCTGGCGATCATCCGCTCGATGCAGACCAAGGAGGGTGATCACGGCCGGGCGACGTATCACCTCCGCACCGGGTATCTGCCGCAGGGGCCGGTCCGCTACCCATCGCTTGGCTCGTTGCTCAGTCACGAACTCGGCAGTGCGACCAATGAACTCCCGAACTTCGTCAGCGTGATGCCGAATCGACTGCTGAGTCCGGGAGCCTACGGAGCCGGGTTCCTCGGACCCAAACATGCCCCGTTGGTCGTCGGGGCTGAGCCTCCCAGACGGACTCGCCCGATGAATGGGCAACCCGCCGAGGAGCAACCCTACGGACCTCCCTTGGAGGTCCGCAACATCCTCTCGACCACCGAAGTCAGTCTCCCCCAGACCGACTCGCGGCTGGAACTTCTCGCGTCGATGGAGAGCGACTTCCGGGCTCAGCGACCAGGGCTCTCCGCTGAAAGTCACCAGTCGGCCTACACCCAAGCGGTCCGCATGATGCGGTCCGATGCGGTCGGAGCATTTAACCTGGATGAGGAGCCCGCCGAGTTGCGCGCGGCCTATGGCAAGAACCGCTTCGGCCAGGGATGTCTCCTCGCGAGGCGACTCATCGAGCGCGGCGTCCCGTTCGTCGAGGTCGCGCTCAGCGATGCCATGGGAGGTATGGGGATCGGGTGGGACACGCACGCTCAGAATTTTGAAGCCGTGAAGGGCCTCTCCGGAGTCCTCGACCCCGCGTGGGCGACGCTGATGCGCGACCTCAAAGAGCGGGGCTTACTGGACTCAACCCTTGTCGTCTGGATGGGTGAATTTGGTCGCACAGCTATCATTAACGAGCAAGGCGGTCGCGACCATTTTCCCAATGCCTGGACCACGGTTCTGGGCGGCGGCGGCATTCGTGGTGGCCAGGTCTACGGTCAGACCGATGACGGTGGCGAGAAGGTCAGTGACAAACCGGTCAGCGTCCCGGACCTGTTGGCCACGATCGTCACTGCTCTGGGTGTCGACCCGACCAAGGAGAATATGTCTAACATCGGCAGACCGATTCCCCTGACCGACCGGGGAGCCCAGCCGATTACGGACATCCTGGCGGGCGGGGTGGGGTCAGTCCTCGGACTTGTGACTCATCCTGCTGCTCAGTGAACTATCCGGCTGACCTTGGACGCTCGCCGACTCGGGAGTTTTGATGCCTGCCAGCGTTCCGCCGCCCGCTCCCTGGATGTCCCGCGTATTGATCGCCGCCGGGATCTATAACATCCTTTGGGGCTGCTTCGCGATCCTCGCGCCCGTGGCCTCGCTCAGGCTGGCTGCTCTGCCGTCGGATGTCGCCGCCCACCCCGGTTGGCAGGGATTGGGATTGATCCTTGGACTCTATGGCGTCGGTTATTGGATTGCGGCTCGTGACCCGTATCGGCACTGGGTGATCATCTTCGTGGGCTTGCTGGGTAAGGTACTCAACCCGCTCGCGTTCTTGACTTCTGTGGTGCAAGGCATCCTCCCGGCGCAAGGACTGTGGATGCTCCTCCCGAACGATCTGATCTGGTGGTTGCCGTTCACGGTCATCCTCTGGCAGGCCGCAGTCTGGCACGATGCACAGACTGCCTCGGCTTCGTCGGGATCAGCGCTTCGCACCCTGATCGGCAGCACCGGCCAGA
>JANOKO010001158.1:0-1908 GCA_031419335.1 Planctomycetota bacterium | reverse complement strand
GACACGTTGGCAGCTTCCGGCAGCTCCGTGGTCCATGCCTCCGTCCTGACCAATGACTCCGACCCCGAGGGAGATTCGTTCCAGCTGCTGTCGGTCACTGGTGCCCACAGGGCGATCGCATGTCGGTCCCGCGTATTGGTCCAATGATTGCATGTGAGTGATCCTCGTCATGGGGGGCCAATGGTTTGGCCTGAAAACGACGAAGGAGCGAAGCGCTGGCGACGGACTTGTTGTGTCAGATCGACAAACATTTTGCCCAAGTGACCGATCCTCGGGTGAACCGTGGCACGAATTATGATCTGGTCGAGATGATCTTTATCGCGCTCACGGCGACGATGTGCGGTGCCCAGGGGTGGGCGGATATCGAGCGGTTCGCGATGGTGAAGTTCGAGTGGTTCGAGCGGTTCATTCCGCTGGATAAGGGGGTGGCCAGTCACGACACCTTGGGCCGCGTGTTTGCCCGACTCGACACGGCGGACTTCCTGACCGCGATGCATGGCTGGGTGGACGAGTTCGCAGGCAGCCAGCGCGGGAAGCGAGTGGCGATCGATGGCCAGGTGGTGCGTGGCTTATACGACATAGCAGCGGGCCAATCTCCGCTGCATTTAATGACAGCTTATGCGACCCAGACGCGGCTCTGTTTAAGACAGATGTCGGTCGATGGAAAGTCCAACGAGATCCCCGCCGTGCCGGTGCTGCTCCAGCTCCTGGAGCTGTCGGGAGCCACCGTGACGATGGATGCCCTGCACTGCCAGGTCGAGACGGCTCAGGCGATTCTGGATCGCGAGGCGGACTATCTATTAAGCACCAAGGATAACCAGCCGACGCTACATCAATATCAGCAAGAGAAGTTCGCCCGCTGCAATGAGGAGGACGCAAAGCTCCCTGGACTGGTCCAACACATCACCCGCGAGCGCTCTCACGGACGCCAGGAACTCCGGCATTATTATACGCTGCCCGCGACGACGTCCGACCAGAACGTCTTAAGCCGCTGGCCCGGCCTGAAATCATTCACGATGGTCTATCGCCAACGCACCACCGGTGAGCAAGAGTCGGCCGAGATCGCCGACTTCATTAAGCAGCCACGCCCCGAAAGTCCGCGCCGTCGCGGGTCATATCCGAGGCCACTGGTCGACCGAGAACAGCCAGCATCACGTCCTGGACGTGACCTTTGAAGAAGATGCCAGCCGCATCCGCAAAGGCTCCGCCCCTGAAATCTCGTCCGCCATTCGCCGCATGCCTCTCAACATCCTCCAGCTGGACACTACGGTCAAAGATAACATCCGCGGCAAACGCCTCCGCGCCGGCTGGGATGAGCAAGTCCTCGCAGGCATGTGGTCAGCATTTTGCCATGGTTGAACATGCAATTTCCCTGGCCAACATGCCGACCAATCTTGGCTACCTCTTCAGCCGAAAATGGCCCACTCTGTTCAAGAGTCTGCCGCAAGTCGAAACCGGGAATAAATTCTTCTGAAAAGTAGACCACTTGCTGGTCTTCTATCGAAGCAAACGTCAACCCCAAGGGACCGAGTTTGACCATATGCGGTGAAGCACAGTCACGCATCGTGTCTACTTCTCGTTTCGCGCGAACAGCGATGTCGCTGGTAGCAAACTCATCAACATCATCAAATCCGGTCGAAGTCAGCTTTGCAAATTTGAGCGCATACTCGATTAAGTCGATTGTTCCGCGAAAGACGAGTTTCTGCCCACCTTTGCCAGCGACCTCGACTTGTGACACACCAGGAACCAGTTCAGCCACCTGCTGGGGCGTGAGGTTCGGCAAATCTGCCATCAACGCATCTCCGTAGGGAGTTCAGACAGTGTTCCAAGGCATTGACTGTATTCGCAGGATATCAGTCAAAGGCAATGTATTCCAGTAGTTCCATTGCGAGTGGCCCAGACATCGCC
>JANOKO010001157.1:0-5799 GCA_031419335.1 Planctomycetota bacterium | reverse complement strand
ACATCAAGCGGCGTTCTTCTTCGATGGCGCTGCGGTTCTCATCCTTGATTGCCCGTTCGTGAGGCAGGAGTCCCTCTTCGACGCCCAGGACAAACACGACGGGGAATTCGAGCCCCTTGGCAGCGTGTAGCGTCATCAGCGTCACGCTTCCGGCGGAAGCGTCGAGAGAGTCGGTTTCGCTGACGAGGGACACCTGTTCGAGGAATCCCGCCAATGTCCTTCCATCACCCGCCTGGTCGTCGTATTGACGAGCGGCGGAGATCAGTTCGTCGAGATTCTGAAGTCGTTCGTGATCTTCTTCGTGCGGACTGGCAGCCAACGACATGCGGTAGTAGCTGCGTTCCAAAACCTTGTCGAGCAGGTCGGCGACCGAACCCGCGTCGGCTAGCGATAGGCTCTGGATCAATTCAGCAAAGATCTTGAAGCCAAAGACGGCCTTGGAACTCAGTTTGCCGACCTCTTTGGCCCGGGGGCAGGCTTCGAGCGGGGTGAGCCCCTCGCGATCCGCCCAATTCAGCAGACGGTTCCGCGAGGTCTCGCCAAGTCCCCGTAGCGGCTTGTTGATCACGCGAATAAATGCAGCCCGGTCACTGGGATTCGAGATCAGCCGCAAGTAGGCGATGGCATCCCTGATTTCGGCCCGCTCGTAAAAGGCGACTCCCGCCGCAATCTGGTAGGGAATCTTCATTCGCTGCAGGGCGAGTTCGACCTGTCGCGAGAGGGCGTTGGTGCGATAGAAGATCGCCACATCCGCAGGCCGCCACCGCGCATCATCGACCGCCTTGCGGATGCGGCCCGCGATCCCATCCGCCTCATCATTGCCGTTCTCGAAGAGCAGTCCCCTCACCGGTGGCCCCGCCGGCTGGGTCGCAATTAAGTGTTTTTCTTTGCGCTGGGTGTTGTGTGCAATCAGCGAATCGGCGGCAGCCAGGATCTCCGGGGAGCTGCGGAAGTTTTCTTCGAGGCGGATCAGCTTCGCGGTCGGGTAGTCCTTCTCAAACCGCAAGATATTGGCAATGCGTGCGCCGCGCCAGCCGTAGATCGACTGATCGGGATCACCGGTCACGCACAGGTTGGGGAACCGCTGCGAGAGGGCGAGTACGATCTGGTACTGAGCGGCGTTGGTGTCCTGGTACTCATCGACCATGATGTATCGAAACCGCTGGTCGAGCGAATGCCGCAGCTCCTCGTTCTCGGTGAGCATCTTGGCGGTGTGCATCAACAAATCGTCGAAGTCGACGCTGTTGGCCTCCAGTAATTTCTTTTGATAGGCCGGGTAGAGCTTGGCAGTCATGCTCTCCCAAAGGTCGCCCGCGGTGTCGCGCATCTGCTCGGCGTAGACATCGTGAGTGATCAGATCGTTCTTGAGGGTCGAGATGCGCCAGGCAATCTTGTCGGGGCCGAAGTGCGAGGTGTCGATGTCGGCATCGTGCATCGCCTCGCGCAGAAGCGATCGCTGGTCCCCGGTATCGAGGATCGAATAATTCGGCTGCAGACCGACGACCTCGGCGTGTTGCCGCAATACACTGGCACAGAAGCGGTGAAAGGTCGAGACTCGCACGCGGCAATCGGGGAGCAGATGTTGCACCCGCTCGGCCATTTCTTGAGACGCTTTATTGGTAAAGGTGATTGCCAGAATTTGCCAGGGCGGCACCCCGCGATCGACGAGATGCGCGACCCGCCGCGTCACGACGCGTGTTTTCCCCGACCCCGGACCGGCAATGACCAACAGCGGCCCGTCGATATGCTCGACCGCCATCTGTTGGCTGAGGGTGAGACCATCCATCATCGACACGCAGGGGGACTCCGTTCAGGGGAAGCAATGGGGAGGAGCGAAGTAAGCGAAGTCTCGCTGAGACGACAACTCCCGGCCCCTGACATCTAGTCATTCGAATCCCTGGGCAGGGAAGCCTTCAATTCGCAGTAGGACGCTCCCGATTGGACCAATGCCCTGTGGAATCATGTCCACTCACCCACACGCCCTTCTGGTTCCACCCGAGATGTGCCCGCACATCCGCCGCTGCGTAACGCAGAGTCAAGGCGCAGCGGCGGCGGGTGGATGTATTGGCCTCTGAGCCGTGCAGTAAGAGGTCGGAGTGGATCGAGGCTTGTCCGGCCTTCAGGGGGTTGTCGACCACCTCGCCGTACTGTTCGGCATTCTCGATCGACTGGTTGAGGACGTTGTGCTCCTCGACGCTGCTCTCGCGGTAAGTCAGATGCCCGAAGTGATGCGAGCCACGCACGAACTGCATGTTGGCGTTCTCGGGATCGGCGTCGTCGATCGCCAGCCAGACGGTGATCGCCTTGCTGGGCGTCAGCGGCCAATAGCTGGAATCCTGGTGCCAGGCGACCGCCTTGCCATCACCCGGCATCTTGCAGAAGAAGTGCGACCCCCAGCCGACGATGTTGTCGCCCAGCACGTCCTTCACGCAGGCTACGATCTTTGGATGTGTGAGTATGTCCCACACTTTGCCGTACTTGAGATGGGCCGAACTGATGGAGTAGCTGTCCCCTCCGGCGGCGACGACCTGAGCGAGGAGGTCGTCGAAGTAGGTGCGAATCGCCGTGATCTCGGTGGGGGAGTAGATCGACAGCGGGCGGACATATCCGTCGCGGTTAAATCCCCCGATCTGCTCGCGGGAGATCACCTGCGGATCGGTCGTCGTACTGGGATGGAACCGCAGATCGCGTCCGATCATCTTCAGATCGTCTTGATCGGGCAAGACTTTGAATTCGGTCTGAGCCATGACATTCTCCAAGGTCTGAGGTCCACTGAGGCCATGCGAGAATCGTAGAGGGTCTCCCGCCCGTGAGACAGGGATAGCCGGGGCTGCACTCCACAACTCCAAAACCTCTCAGCCCAACACACCGTTCACTCTCAGTACGACCAGCACCACCCCAGGCCCAGGTGTCCACGTCCGAGACTCGACCGCTCTGAACCTCTTCCGTGTGGACGACTGTTCAGCCATATGGGGGTTATGGATCCCGAAACTCGATGTCTCTCTCCCATCGCCTATTCGGATACCCCAATCCGTACATTCTTGAACTCCGCCCACATCGGCTTTCCCGCATGCAACTGCACAGCCATAATTCCATCGAGCAATTGCAGTTCGGGAGCCTCATCGGTGAAGTCGAGGACCAGTCGGCCATTTAAGTAGTGCTGGATGTGGTTCCCCTTTCCGATGATGACGACATCGTTCCAGTCGTCGAGCTTCATGAGTTGTTGAAACCCCGCTTCGTCGATCAGCTTCCCGAGCACTTTTTTGCCGCCCGGTTCCCAGACGGCCTTCTCACCCACCAGACAGATGCGACCGCGTTTGCCGCCTTCGTCATAGATGAAGCTGGAGGTATTCGGGAAGGTGTTTTCGTTGCGAAGTTCGTGCTGGTATCCGCGCACGACCCATTGATTTTTCCCCTTGGCATCGGTGATATGCTTCGAGCGGTACTGAATGCCGGAGTTATTCGTGGCGTTACAGCGGAACGAGAGCCGCAGATCGAAGTCCTTCGTCGTACCGTCCTTCCAGATGAGAAACGTGTTTCCCTGGGCAGGGTTGGCTTCGGTCGTCTCACCGTGAATCACGCCATCCTTCACGCTCCACAGTCGCGGATCCCCGTCCCACCCGGTCAGGTCTTTTCCATTAAAGATTGTCTTCATCCCGGTCGGCTCGGGGGGAGGCGAGGTGGAAGCCTCTTCAGCACACAACATTCCGGGGATCAACACAGCGAACAAGCAAATCAAACGGCGAAGCATTGACAACTCCCAGCGAGACACATCCGATGAGTGCGACGAGCAATGACGGCCCGCGTCCACTGTCTATTGTGTTCGACGAGTTGCGAAAAGGACAGGCAATGCCATTGCCGTATCAGATTTCTCACGAATTCTGCTACGGGGATCTCAATGCCTCAATGAATCTTTGGACGCATCGATCGAGTGCGTGCTCGCGGCGGACGTACTCAGCCCCGGACTGGGAATGTGCAGGCCATTCGGGCGGCATTTCCCAGAGTTTGCGGACCTGAGTGGCCAAGCGTTCGACATCCCCGTAGGCACTTACCCCCGCGTGAGATCGCTCCAGAAAATGGTCGAACTCCTCCAGAGACACAATCGGTGTCCCCGAGGACGCAGCCTCCAACAGCACGTTCGGGAATCCCTCGTAGGCATTCGATCCGGTACTCAGAAACAGCCGGGCGGCACGATAGGCCCCGGGCATCGCATCTCGGGCGATATAGTCGGTCAACCGGACATTCGGCGGACAACTGCTCCGGATCCATCTCTCGATGTCAGGATCGCCCCGATTGATGATGAAGTGGAACGGGATACCGGGGCAGCGTCTGGCCAAGTCGAGCGCCAATTGCGGTCGTTTGTGGTGTGAGTCATATCGCCCCACCCACAGGATTTCTGTTCGAGCAGCGGAGGACGGTTCGCCGATGGGAAATCTTTCGCCATCGACCGGATTGGGGATCACCACGGATTCGCGTCGCAACAATTGCATGACTCTATCTTGCTGCTCATGCGTCTGGCACAGGATTCCGTCCGCCTGAAACGTGGCACGCGCTTCTGCTGAGGTGGTTCCATAGGGATTGACAGAGTTCTCGTCGGTCAGAAATCGTTCATCCAGGTCGTTGTTCGACCGTACCCAGAACCAAGAGGGGATGCCTAAATTGAGTCCTGATTGGACCGCCGCAGCGGAGCCCTCTCCAATGCCGAGTACCAGGATCACATCGGGTCGCCCGGATCGCAACAACGCATCGATCCGAACTGGCAAGGGGAGGCGGGGGCCTACCAGTTTGACGACCGCCAGGAGTGGCACCTGCCACAGTAATCCCGGACGAAATCGCCGGACCCGCATCCAGGGTGCCCGTGCTGTGAATTCGACAGACTGCGAGACCTCGCGCCGGATTTCACGGAACCGCTCCACATCGCACAGCAATTCCACTCCGTCAATGACGCGCTGGGGTGCAGGCGATGTGTGCCGCACAACGATTTGCACATGCTTCGCCGGATCACGAGCCAGGGTTCGAGCCAGAGACCAGGCAAATGTCTCCAGTCCACCCACGGCAGTCCCGGCGTGCGGGACAATCGCGGGGTACGCGTTGAGTGCCACAATCGCAATCCGCATGTGGCCACCTCTGGGTCTGAACGGAGAGTCCGACACTGTGTGATCAAGTGGTTGGGAAGTACCGCACTTGCGACCCGTACGCAGCCTCGAAGTCTCGGGACGAGCTGTAGAAAAAAGAGCCACCAGTCGGACTCGAACCGACGACCTATGCTTTACGAAAGCATTGCTCTACCAACTGAGCTACGGTGGCCAAGACGGAGTTGCCTCCGCCAAAGGAGGAGCAGTAAAGCAGACACCCCCCGCGAGTGTCAAGGCGATGCCCTGAGTACGAGCGGTACACAAGCCGGGAGGACCAGCTGACTCATGTCAGCACTGCGATCAGTCACGCCTCAATCACTGATTGGCATGCAGACCCACTGTGTCGGGATGCAGCTCAGCTTGGCCAGTGCCTCGCCCGCCGCTCGCAATTGACCTTCGTGCGTGCGGTGTGTCATGATGACCAGCGGCACAAAACGCGGCCCGGTGGTGGCGGGGGCCTCGTCGTCGGGTTCGGGAGTCTCGTGCTGGATCACAGAGGCCAGGCTGATGCCATTCCGGCCTAGTGCATCGGTAATCTCAGCCATCACGTGCGCCCGGTCCTCGACCGAGAATCGCAGGTAGTACCGGCGGAAAATCTTCTCGATCGGCTGGAGGGGGAATGGTGGGTGCTGGCCCCACAGATCGAGCCGCTCGAAGTTGAGCC
>JANOKO010001156.1:0-1332 GCA_031419335.1 Planctomycetota bacterium | reverse complement strand
CTCAAACAACGACAGCCGCCCAGAATGCGGGCGGCTGTGGGATTGGACATGTTCAGCCTGTGCGGACTGGAGCTATGGGGCCGACGAACCAGATTCGACTGTCTCGACGCACGTACTCTCGGCGGGCATTAACTCCGACATGGCCGTCAGGGTCTCCCACCACTCCGTCGAGCAGGCCGACTCCCAGCAGTCCTGGCAGAGGGCGTCGCTGCTTCCAATGGAGTCGCATTCGTCGAATGGCGTGAAGCACAGCGTGCAGATCATCCAAACACCTGCCAGTTCAGGGCGGCTCGTACGCAGTCCTCGGGTGAGGCGGAACTCGGGCGGATGACTGGGACGTCGAGGGACTCGGCGAAGCGGACTTCGCGTGTGGCTCCGACGGAGTAGCCGGGGACTCGGAGGACGGCATCGCAGCGGGCGAGGAGTTCTTCGTCGTAGTCGAGCCACTCTTCGTAGGGCTTCGGCGACACGATGTCCCAAAGCATCGTGAGATGTGGGACCAGCGGAGTGAACCCGGCCTTGAGCAGCGCGTCGGCAATGCGGATTGCGTGCTTCGTGTTGGACACGGGATCAGGTTCCGAGTACGGAGCTGCGATGTAGATCAGCGGGACTACCGTCTGCGTGGTGGTCTTGCGCACTTGAATCTCCACAGATTGCACTCGGGTCAGTGTCGTCAGCATCAGGTTCTCCAAAGAGGGTGGCGTACAGGGGGGCGTAGTGGGCTTCGCGGGCCAGCAGGTAGCGGGCTCGCATGACTTTCAGTGAGTCGGGGGTGACGGGGTTGTGAACTGCGGAGTGCAGAACCTCGAAGCGGCTGGGAGTGTCGTCATCCGGGACGAAGCCCCACGCTCGGACATCTACGGCGTTATCGAGTGTTCCGCCCGCGAACGGGATCACGGGGCTGTAGGCGACGGAGAGGTCGATCATCGCCAGTAGCTGGGGAGTGATCCCTTCCTGGGCGAGTTGGTCATCGACGAGTTTGGTCAGGGCAGCGAGCAGGCTCATGGGACTCCTATTCAAAGAGTGAGGGTTACCGGCTGCGGAGCAGCCACGGTTCGAAATAGGCTTGTTTGCCGCCGATGACCACGCCACAGCCGAGGATCGGCTTGTGGGCGAACCGGCGGCCGTAGTCGAACTGCAGGCGGTTCGCGTCAATGCCGCAACCGACCGACATGCCGAAGACGCGGAACTCGGGGTTGGCCCACCAGCGGACACCGGCCTGGCTGTGGAAGTGGCCGATGACGGTCGAGCGGAAGTTGTCTTTGGCCTGTTGGTATGCGGCGTCTTGGTTCGCTCGCCCGCTGTCGCCGTGCGAGTAGATCACGCCGTCGA
>JANOKO010001155.1:0-4956 GCA_031419335.1 Planctomycetota bacterium | reverse complement strand
GATAAGCCCAAGGACACCGACAAGTACCGTCTTGATGCCAAAGCCGGTCAGCGGTTCATCTTCACCGGCCTGACCCGCTCGCTGGCCGCGCCGACTGATTTGGTCCTTCGCATCCTGGATGCCAAGGGGGGCCAACTCGCGATGGCGGATGACGAGGGCAAAGCCGAAGGCCGCCTGAACTACACGTTCCCGGCGGACGGGGTGTACTACTTCGAGGTCGGCGAACTCAACAAACGCGGCGGGAGCCAGTACGGCTACCGGATCGGTGTCGAGCCATATCAAGCGGGGTTCAAGCTCTCGGCCAATGCCGACACGCTCAATGTTCCGGCGGGCGGCACGCTGGCCCTGACTGTTACTGTGGCTCGCCTCGACTATGGCGGCGTGATTGACTTGCAACTGACCGGCTTGCCCGCCGGACTGACTTCCGTTCAGACGCGGATCGGGCCGGGCTTGGCTTCCACCGTAATGACCGTCACAGCGGCGAAAGATGCCCCCGCCGGTGCCTTGTCCCACGTACAATTGGTGGGGAAGGCCAAGATCGGCGACCGTGATTTCGAAGCAGCCTGCGATGTCGAGGACGCGCTACGAGGTCAATGGAGCGGGACTCGTCTGATCCCCCCCACCGTGTCGCGAGCGATGGCTCTGGGAGTGGCCCCCGCAGGCAAGTTGACCCTCCGCACCGAACCCGCCGAGATCGTGTTCGGCAAGGAACTCAAGGCCACCGTGAAGGTGATCGCCGAACGCGGCGAGGGAATCGACGACCCGATCGTCCTCACGACCGAACCGGCAGCCAATGCCCTCCCCGGTGGAATCACCCTGGCTCTCAAGCCAATCGACAAAGGCCAGACCGAAGTCGTTCTGGAGTTCACCGCCAACGATCAAGCCCCGCTCGGACCGTTCACCGTCGTCATCCTCGGGACGCACCCGAAAGCGAACTTTGTGGCAGCAGCCTATGCCCCTGGCATCGCTTACCGAACGGATGCTCCCTTCACAGTGGCCGTCGCCGGGGGAGCAAAAGTCACCAAGGGAGCCCAACTCCCAGTCAAGGTGACTGTGACTCGCAACCCGGCCTACGCCGGTGAAATCAAGCTGACCCTCGACAAGGCCACCGCCGGACTGACGGCTGCCGAAGTCGTGATCCCGGCGGACAAGTCGGAAGCGGACCTGATCCTCAGTGCCGCAGCCGACGCTGCCCCCGGAGCCGCAGCCGAACTGCGGGTGAATGCGGTCTCCCCGGCGAACGCGAAGCTGACGGCGTCAGCTCCGATTGCCGGAGTGATCGTCGAGTGATGGAATAAGTAGGACGGGCTTTCCAGCCCGTCCCCGTTGCGTCTTCAATCGTCTCCGAGGGTGACATGGGAAACCAAACCGTGATGTCCAATCGCCACCACCAGAGGGACGGGCTGGAAAGCCCGTCCTACATCATGGCGGCATTCGCTTGGGTGTTGTGCCTGTCGAGCCTGCTCCCAGCCCAGGACACCGCCGTCCCAGAGCGGCTCGAAGTCGCCCCGCCGACCTTCACGCTGACCGGCCCGAGGGCCCAGCAGCAACTGGTCATCACCGGGCTCTATCGAGCTCACGACCCACGCGATGTGACCGCCGTCGCCACCGTCGAGTCCTCGAACCCCGCCATCGTGCGGATCGAGAATGGCCACGCCTACCCCGTCGCCGATGGCGAGGCCGATGTCACCGTCAAGATGGCCGACAAGGTCGCCACAGCCCACGTCACCGTCAAGCAGTTCGGCGTCTCCGACCCGATCAGCTTCAAGACCGAAACGCTCGCAGCCCTCACCAAGGCCGGTTGCAATGCCGGGGCCTGTCACGGATCACCATCCGGGAAGGGCGGTTTTCGCCTGTCGCTGCGAGGCTACGATTCGCCGCTCGATATCCTGACGCTCAAGACAGAAGCCTATGGCCGTCGCACCAACCCCATGCAGCCCGACGAATCGCTGCTTCTCAAAAAGCCGTTGATGCAGGTCGCTCACGGCGGTGGCCAGAAGATCCATAAGGGCGACCCCGTGCATGTCGCTCTCCGCATCTGGATCGCCGAGGGGCTGCGGCTCGACCCGGCGGACGAGCCGGATTTACTGTCGATCGAAGTCTTCCCGAACAAGCGGGTCTTTCAGCCTGCTGGCACTCGGCAGCAAGTCGTGGTGATGGGCACCTTCAGCGATGGAGCTGTCCGCGATGTGACCGCCCTGACCGTGTTTAGCTCCTCCTCGGAGAGCGTGGCCAAGGTCAACGAGAAGGGCCTGGTCGAGAAGCAAGGGCGCGGCGAAACCGCCATCCTGGCCCGCTACCTCGACAAGATGTCGACCACGTTCTTGACGTTCCTCGACGATGTGCCGAACTTTGCTTGGAACAACTCGCCGGAGTTCAACTTCATTGATGGCAAGGTCAATGAGAAGCTCAAGCAACTGCTGATTCTGCCGTCTGATCTCTGCACGGACGAAGAATTCATCCGCCGGGCCACGCTCGATACGTGTGGTCGGCTGCCGACGATTGAAGAGTCACAAGCTTTCCTCAACGACCTGTCGGATGACAAACGCGGCAAGCTCGTCGAGAGCCTCATCGAGACCCCCGACCATGCCGCGTTCTGGACCCTCAAATGGGCCGATGTGCTGCGAGCCAACACCGGCAAGCTGACCGCTCCGGGGGTCGCCAAGTTCGACCGCTGGATCTACGACGGCATCCTGCACGACCAGCCAATGGACCAGTTCGCCCGCGAACTCCTGACCGCCAACGGCAGCGTCTTCGAGAACCCCGCCGCCAGTTACTGGAAGGCCAGCCGCGAACCGACCGATGCCGTCGAGACGACCGCTCAGTTATTCCTCGGCATCCGCATCCAGTGTGCCAAGTGCCACAACCACCCGTTCGAGCGCTGGACGCAGGACAACTACTACGGACTCGGTGCCGCCTTCGCCCGCGTCGGTCGCAAGCCGGGGCAAACCGATAACGATGAGGTCATCTTTGTCGCTGCGGGTGGCGAAGTGACCCAGCCGCGCACCGGCAAGACGATGCCGGTGCATCTGCTGCTCAAGGGGGATGTGCAGGTTCCAAACGAGCAGGACCGCCGCGAGGTCTTCGCCGAGTGGCTCACCTCCGCCGAGAATCCGTTCTTCGCCAAGGCTGTCTCCAACCGCATCTGGGGCCACTTGATGGGACGCGGCATCGTCGAGCCGGTGGATGACTTCCGCGACTCAAACCCCGCTTCGAACAGCAAGCTGCTCAATGAACTCGCTCAGCAATTCGCCGAGCACAACTTCAGCCGTCGCTGGCTCATCAAGACGATCATGGCCAGCCACACCTACCAGCGATCTTCGCGGACCAACGACTTCAACAAGACGGACGAGATCTACGCCTCACACGCCGTGGTGCGGATGCTCGGTGCCGAGCAACTCCTCGACGCCATCAGCGACGTGACCGCCATGCCCGAGACCTTCGCCGGCGTTCCCGCTGGCACCCGCGCGACCCAGCTTCCCGAGCCGCCGACCGACAACTACTTTCTGAAGGTCTTCGGCCAGCCGCAGCGCGAGATGGCCTGCGAGTGCGAACGCTCCAGCGAATCAAACCTGTCGCAAGCCCTGCAAATGATCAACGGCCCGACCGTGCATAACAAGCTGAGAGCCGATGGGGGCCGGGTCAATCAAATGATCGCCGCGATGAAGCCCGACGAGGAGATCATCACCACCATCTACCTCGCCGCCGTCTCCCGCACTCCCAGTTCCGGCGAGATGCAAACCGCCAAGAACCACATCGCCAGCGTTCCAGCAGATCAGCGTCGGCTGGCCCTGGAAGACATTGGCTGGGCCGTACTGAACTCGAAGGAGTTCCTGTTTCAGCATTGAGCCAGGGAGCGTCCTCTTTTGGACTCATTCTCTAGCTCCGCTTGCGTGAGCATAGGAACGAGGTCTCTATCGGTTCCTGACACCTTGGTTTTGACTTGGTTTTGACTGACACCTGAGATTCTGACCTCCTTGATGTGGATGAACATCAGGATTGCTACGCCAGTTGCCGAATTGTTAGCCTATGTAAATGTCGTCCGACATCAGCGCATTATTGAACGCGATCCAACGTGGTGAGTCCCCGCGTGTGGATGTTCTTTGGCCATTGGTGTATGACCAGTTGCGTGAGTTGGCTCGCGCGAAGTTGGCTCAAGAATCTCCCGGGCAGACACTCCAGGCGACGGCGCTCGTGCATGAGGCGTATATTCGGCTGGCCGATGCTCCGGTCGCTCAAGACTGGCGCAGTCGTAAGTATTTCTTTGCGGCGGCGGCTGAAGCCATGCGGCGAATTCTGATTGAGAATGCGAGACGCAAAGAGGCCCTCAAACGCGGCGGCGAGTGGGACCGGGTGGAAGTTTCGCTGAGTGATCTTCCGGAAGCGGGAGCGGCCTTCTGTGTCCTGGAGATCGACGACGCGTTATCCCGCTTAGCAACTCAGGATGCCCCGGCAGCGGAGCTGGTTAAGCTGCGGTATTTCACAGGATTGCCGTTGGTCGAGGCCGCAGAAATGCTGGAGATTTCCGAGCGCACGGCCCGCCGATTGTGGGTGTACGCTCGTTCTTTTTTGATGGAGGAATTGTCGCCCAAGCTGTAGCGGAAGATCGAATCGGTTAAAATTTCCATATTCTTGGCCGGATTGGTGGTCAGAATTCGCATGAGTGTTGTGTTGAATGTCGCCTGTCAGCAGCTCGTGAGGATTCATGCTCGAACGAGAGATCTTCATTGCCGCCTTCGAAATCGACGACGTGACCGGTCGACGGGAGTATCTCGATTCGATATGTGCGGACGATTCAGCCCTGCGTCTGAGAATGGAACGGCTTTTAAGCCGCGCCCGCGAGGATTCGGACTTCCTCGAACAGCCCGCTGCCGACTTGTGCTCGGAAAGGGACTCGAGCGTAGATCCGCCGACGTTGACCGGAGAGGCGGGCGATACGGGACAGTCCGGACTGTT
>JANOKO010001154.1:0-1391 GCA_031419335.1 Planctomycetota bacterium | reverse complement strand
TCGAGTTTCAGCAGCAGAGCCTCGATCTCCTTCAACTGCCCCTCCGGCCCGGTGACGATGACCGAGTTGGTCCGCGCATCCGGGACGATCTTCGCGGGGCCTCGGTCGTAGACCTGCTTCAGGACTTCGGCGACCTCGGTGGCCTGGGCGTGCTGGAGGGCGAAGACATGCAGCGCGCTGTCTGGGGCCGGGAACTCCGGAGTCCCGACGGTCAGTAGATTCTGGACCGACGTGACCCCGGGGATGATTCCAGCCACATTTCCGGCAAGGGTGACATCTTCATCAGACCCGACCTGCCCAGTCAGAGTGCAAACCCCCTCTTTGACACGAATTTCGATTGGCCAGCGTGACAGATTGACTTTTTTCAGTGCGTCCGCGATGGATCTCGCCACCTCCATATTGTCGCCACTGAGACTCAGGGCCTCCTCAAGTGCTGCGATTCTCAATTCTAAATGCTTGACCGCAGTTGGGTCGGATGTCTGGTTCTCTTTCTGGCCCATCAGTTGTGACTGTAGGTCTTGGACTTGAAGTCGCACTCGCTCTGCATGCGCACCATCAGTCGGCTGATCCCAATCCAAGAGAATCCGTTCCATAGTCTGAGCAGTCTGACGGTCCGTCCCTAAATACAGAAGACGGTTTCTCGTAGTATCTGCCACGAGTTGTGCGGGCTGCAAACTCGGAAACAATATGCAGATCAAACGTCTCGCATCTTCAGCGGATCGATGCTTGCACGTGTAGTCAACAATGGGTCCGGGTGGCACGCTCTGATGCTCTGCGATGGACTTGTTGTCCGGATGGGTTTCGGTGTACTCGATGTGCTTGACCGGAGGGGGCGTGGCGTTTTTCTTTAGGGTTGATCCCAATTCCGGCAGCTTCTCCAACACCAACTGATGCAGATCATCCCCCTTGTCGTCGATCGTTTTCGGGTAGGTTCCTTCCCGCGAAAGAGTCAGTTTCACTCGCAGTGGGCTGTTCGATGTTCCGTCGACTCGGAAGAACTCGTAAACGCCCAGCATCGTTCTCGGTGGATCGGTCGATGATTCGTTTGAGACGGTTTTCAAACGTAACGGTCCTGGATCATTGGATACTTCCAGCGTCATCGTGGCGGTCGACGGATGGCCATGATCGGTGAATTGCACCAACAGATGGTCGCCTTCCAGCGAGCATTCCATCCCGTCCCCCTCATTCGGCTTCCCCTCCTGATTGCTGGCGTCGATAAGCTTCCAGCGTCCGACGAACTTGGCGAGTTCTTGCTGAATCTGAACGTCAGCCGGTTGATCGATCTCCTTCAATACTTGAGTGGCGATCGCAAACTGAGCCTCTGTGCCCGACGCGATCAACAGTTTGGGGTTCTGACTTCCCGCGCGAGCCGTGAATCTCTCGCTATTGAT
>JANOKO010001153.1:0-1247 GCA_031419335.1 Planctomycetota bacterium | reverse complement strand
CGACAATCGAATTCTGACCATCCCGTAGCCACGTTCGCCAGAACGTGGGGGGCCGGTCAAGACTTCTGAAGTCTTTGCGGTTGGGCGTCAGCCCTCGGACTACCCGCGTGATGCCGATCCTCCGGGGCCTGACTGCACCCGGCTCGCCTGACCCACTGAAAGTACATCGGATGCGACAAGTCCTCATCTACATCCTGCTCAAGCATCCGTTCGCCATCGGGGAGCGAGACCCCGTGTCGGGCGTGCCGGGATTCGGGCTGACGTGGGTCTTGGCGGTTGCCTGTGTCGCCTGGATGGCAGTGAACTACGTTCGGAATCGGGCCGTCTTCCTGGCCGAGTTGAAGCAGTCCGCGCTGGTCTGGGGCGGGGCGATTCTGGCCTCAATGTTCGTGCTGCCAGCAGTCGGCCTGACGAAGCTGCCGATCTTTGGCTATGGAATGCTGGTGCTGATTGGATTCTTGTGCGGGCTGTGGCTCTCCCGGTTGCGAGCGAAACGCATTGGTCTCGACCCCGAGATACTGACGGACCTGAGCTTCTGGCTGTTGATCACGGGTGCGACCGGAGGGCGAGTGGCTCACCTCGCTCAGTTTCACAAGACGCATTATGCCAAGTGCCAGACGATCGCTGACTACCTCCTCTCCACCGTTAATCTCACCGAGGGGGGCTTGGTTCTGATCGGGGCGCTGGTGGGTGGAGCCATCGGCTTCTTCGTCTTTAGCCGCGTGCGTAGATTGCCCGCACTCCAGTTGATTGATGTCATCATGCCGGGGGTCTTTTTCGGCGTCGGTTTTGGGCGGATGGGATGCCTGATGAACGGCTGCTGCTACGGAGACCCCTGCAATTTCCCCTGGGCGATTCAGTTTCCGAAGGGGAGTGTACCGTGGCTCGACCTGCTCAACCGAGGTCTACTCACCCCCGCAGACATGTTCACCATGCCGCTGCACCCAACTCAGATCTATAGCTCGATCGACGGCTTCATGCTCGGAACCATTTTGTGGAACATGTACCCGTTGAGAACTCGGAATGGTCAACTATTGGGGATGGCGTGCGTGATGTACGCCTGCACGCGGTTCCTGATTGAGATGATCCGGAACGATACAGAAAACTACCGCTTCTGCAGTATATCACTGACGATTTCGCAGTGGTACAGCATGGGACTGTTCGTGACGGGAACTGCCCTGCTGCTGTGGTTGTTCTATCGGGGAGAGCGAGCCACATCACAGTGGACTGGCGGCAATCTCCCGTCC
>JANOKO010001152.1:0-4893 GCA_031419335.1 Planctomycetota bacterium | reverse complement strand
CTCCTTGCGCCGCCAAGAACCATCAGTCCTCTTTGATGCTGCGCAAATGTCGTGCCATGAAATCGGAGACTTGTGTGTAAGGATGAGAGCTCCGCTGGGGATCGCATATCCACGAAGCTCTGATTCATCGCGTGCCGGACGGCGTTCAGACCCGCCTAGCGTCTGATCGGTTTCCTGCCACCGGGAAAGCCGGTGGTACGACTTCCGCGAAACGGGGATACGAGCCGATGCCCATCGGCTTTCACCGGATTCGGAGTATCCGGCGACTTTTGTTCACACACACCGCGCTCCGCTGCGCAAAGCCTTCGCGTCGCGGCTAAACGGGATTGCTGATACATTGTCGAGCTTCGTTCCCCGCTCCCCGAGCATATTCCGCCCCGGCATGTCCTCCTCGACCGACATCTACGAATCCGAATCCGCAGCGATTTACAATCGCTCGTTCTGGCTGGCTTACGCGGCCAATATGTCGCTGGTGGCGGCCAATACGCTGACGTTTCGGTTTGCGGAGTTCGTCGATCTGCTGAAGGGGACCAAGTCGGACACCGGGCTGATCGTGGGGATCGCTCTCGCCGGGTCGTTGATCTCGCGCATCTGGCTGGGGCAGGCGATCGACCGGTTTGGCGTGCGGAAGCTGTGGATGCTGGGGACAGCTCTGTTTCTGATTGGGTGCTTGGGATTGTGGGGGACGCGGGATTTGGGGCCGCAGATTTACCTGGCGCGGACGGCGTATGCGATCGGCATTTCGGCGATGTTCGTGTGCTCGAACCTGCATATCCAGTTGCGGGTGCCTCCCCACCGAAGGACCGAAGCGATTGGGAGTTTGGGGTCGAGCGGGTTTATCGGCATGATCGTCGGGGCCCAGTTGGGGGACTGGATCTTCACCCAGTTCCAGGGGATGGACCGGTTCACGACGCTGTTCGGGGCGACGATTGCGTTTGGGGTGTTGTATCTGGTGTTCGTGCTGATGCTGACGCATCGCGACAGCCATGTGACGCCCGAGGTCACGCCGCACGCGCATGTGCTGCTGCGGAAGTATTGGCCGGGAGCCGTGGTACTCGTGGCCCTCATGATGGGGCTGGGGTTCTCGGTGACGATGGTGTTCCTGACGCGGCTGGCGACGGAGCGGAACCTGGCGGGGGTGAAGGTGTTCTTCACCGGGTATGCGGTCGCGGCATTTTCGGTGCGGCTACTGACGCGCACTTTGAGTCGGTCGTGGGGCCGGCGGGTGCTGATTCTGCTGGGGCTGACCGGGCATGCGATCGGCCATGTGTGGCTGATCGGGGTGCAGTCGGAGTGGCAGTTCATCGGACCGTCGCTGTGTATCGGGTTCGGGCACGCGCTGCTGTTTCCGTGCGTGGTGTCGCTGGGAGCTGAGACCTTTCCAGAGCAGTATCGCGGGACCGGGACGACGATGATCCTGGCCTTCGCCGATTTGGGGATGGCGCTGACCTCGCCGATAATCGGGAGGCTCTTGGACGTATGGGGGTTCACCGTGATGCTGAGCGTGACCTCGGGGACGCTGCTGGCGTCCGTGGGGCTCTATGCCCTGTTGAGCCTGGGGCACCGTGATGTCGATTTGCATTACGGGAATCCGGAGCGGGGGGGCGATCAGGAACGCGGGTAATTCCACATTGCCTGTGGCCCCAAAGGGGCAGAACTCGATAGCCCAGGGCAACGCCCTGGGTGGGGAGTCCCACCAAGAGGCCAAAGCCCTGAAGGGGCGAAACACCCCGGTTCGCCGATCAATGTTTCGCCCCTTCAGGGCTCCCCTCCCCACCCGGCCCGCGAACCCAGGGCGGTGCCCTGGGCTATCGAGTGTTGGCCTTTCAGGCCCCAAGCGAGAGAGACATCGGCCACTCTGCTGCGTCCGATCGATGTCCCTCGCTGCGGCGAGGTGGCCATGCTATCGCAGATCCGGTTGCTGGCGGGGCATCAACGGGAATTCTCGATCGGTTCCCTATTGACAACCGGACAAAGCCTGCCAGAATCGACGCAGGTCCAGAGTGCCTCGATCCTTCGGGAGACGCCTTCCGACGAGCATTTCAGCAATAGACAGAATGCTCGTTTCGAATAGGCAGAATCCAATTCTGTCTAACCCCAGTTCTGTTGCTTGGAGTCACACGTCTACACGATGAAAGCAACCTACGAGTTGACGCGTGACGACCTCGCCGCGTTCATTGATTACCATCAGCGTTCGTCGCCAGCAGCGCGCCGACAAAAAATCGGAAGTCTTGGCGTTGCGTTGTGTGCGCTGATGATCCTTCCCGGAGGAATTCTGCTCACGACAGACAAACCGGTCCTTGAAACGGCAGTGGATATTTGGCCGTTGCTACTCGGCCCAATACTCTTCGCAATATTCGCAATCCCTTATATGCGCTGGCGAACGCGACACATGTCCAACCGACTTCTCAGCGAGGGGCAGAACAAGGAATTCTACGGGCGATGCGAATTGAAGGTGGGCGCTGACGCGCTTACTGAAACCCGACCTTCAGGATCAACAATACGTAACTGGACATCCGTGGAACGGGTCGTTGCAACGCCATCGCATTTGTTCGTCTATACTTCGGGTATCGAAGCCTACGTTGTCCCACGCCGCGCGTTCTCAACCGAATCGGAGTTCAAGGCTTTTGTCGATAAAATCGCAGAACACTCTGGCGTAGAGGTGCAAGCTTGTGGCTGATCGCGACCGGAGAAAACGCAACAGAACAAAGCGGTGAACGGGAGCCGCCGTTGACGCGGGTTTTGAATTCAAAGGTTTTTGGCGGCGGCCCCGTTACCGCAGCCGTTATCCGACTTAACAACGAGCGGAGTAGATTCGGTTGGGCTCTACCGGGGCGGTGAATCTGGAAGAGGTTCTTCGTTGAGAGCGGGGAGCCCGCACTCTGGTGAGTGCAGCTACGGGGCAATCACGACTCAATCGGCTGCTTGATTCCGCAGACACGTCACGACGATCCGGAGGGTCTCATAGTTCACCGTTCCGCCGAGGTGTTCAAACAGCGGGGTCAGGCGGTCGGAGGAACCGAGTTCCTCGCAGGCGGTCACCACACGGGCGGCGGTGGCTGTATCGACCCAGGGAGTCGGGTCGGTGATCTTGCGGGAGCGGAGGAACTCGCCCAGGTAGCCTTGCACTGTCGAAAGCGCCCGACCGGTTTTTCCCACCACCTCGGCGATGCTGTCTCCCGCTTCAAACATCGGGAAGACCTTGAGGGCCGAACTGCTGGCAGCTTCGCGCGTCAGCGAGGGGCCTCGCACCGGGGCGCGTGTGGCGGACACGATATCGGTCGCGACTTCGTTCTCCTCGCAATAGGTCGCGATCGCTTCGAGGAACGCCTCGCCGAAGTCCGAACACTTCTTGTCGCCCACCCCGCGCACGCTGCGGAATCCATCCTCGTCGGTAGGACGCAGCCTCGCCATCTCGCGCAAGGCCGAGTCCCCGAAGATGATGTACGGCGGCACCTCGCGCTCGCGGGCGAGTTCCAGCCGCACATGCTTCAGTTCCTCGAACAGCCCGGCGTCGACGCCCTCCATCGAATCGGTCTTCTCCGGTCGACGCGTTCGTCCAGTACCGGCTCGCTGGTATTCGGGGGTCTCGGGTTGGTCCGAGACTGCAATTCGCAACCGGACTGTCCCTTCGCTCTTGAGCAACTTCCGGCCCAAGGGCGTGATGGTCAGGGTCTGATACTCGCCATCGCGTTCCAGAAAACCTTGCCGCAGCAGGTCGCCAATCCAGTCCTGGACCACACTGATCGTATGGTCTTTCAGCAGCCCATACGTGCTGAGCTTCTCGTGCCCATTCCGCGTCACGCGATCGTCGCTGTTTCCCGTCAGCACCCGGGCGGTGTACTCCCCTCCAAAGCGTTCTCCCTGCCGATGGATCGAGGAGAGGATCTTCTGCGCAGTCGGCAGCGGAGTCTCGACGAACGTCACCTCGCCTCGACAGAGGTCGCAGCTGTCGCCGCAATCGGCGGAAAGGTCTTGACCAAAGTGCTGGACCAGGGCGCGGTGACGGCAGACCACTCCATCGGCGTAGTCGAGCATCGACAGCAGTGAACGCTCCGAGGCCTTGCGGACCGCTTCCGGCTGGTCCTTAAAAATGTACTTCCAGGTCTGCAAATCCTTGCCGCTCAGGAACAGCCAGCACTCGGCTTCCAGTCCATCACGGCCCGCGCGACCTGTTTCCTGCTGGTAGTGTTCGATCGACTTGGGAATCCCGGCGTGGATCACGTACCGCACATCGGGCTTGTCGATCCCCATGCCAAACGCCACGGTCGCGACGATCGTCTGGATATCGTCGCGGATGAACTTCTCCTGGTGCGACTGGCGGTCCACGTCCGACAGTCCGGCGTGGTACGGGCGGGTCTTGTAGCCCATCTCGTTGAGTTGGGCGCTGACGGTCTCGACCTCCTTGCGGCTAATGCAGTAGATGATCCCCGCCTGATCGCGGTGGCGGTCCATAATCGAGCTGATCTGGCTGGTCAGTTTGTTGCGCCGCTCGACGCGGTAGGTCAGGTTGGGGCGATCGAAGCTGCCGACGAGGACCTGCGGCTGGCGAAGTGACAACTGCTCGATGATGTCGTCTCGCACTCGCTCATTGGCCGTTGCGGTGAAGGCGTGAATACCGACATCGGGAAACTGCTCGCGAAGGAATTTGAGCTGGCGGTAGTGGGGCCGGAAGTCGTGGCCCCAGTGGCTCACACAGTGCGCCTCATCGATCGCAAAGAAGGAGACCCCCGCGTTGCGGATTCGGTTCAGGAGTGGCTCCGAAGTCAGACCTTCCGGTGCCAAATAGAGCAGCTTGAGTTTCCTGGCATCGAGATCCGCAGCGATCTGCCACTTCTGTTTGGCGGTCAGCGTGCTGTTGATAAACGCACAAGGAACCCCGTTGGCGGTCAG
>JANOKO010001151.1:0-4065 GCA_031419335.1 Planctomycetota bacterium | reverse complement strand
TAGTTCCCGACCGCCGAGTTGCTAATACTCGCGGGAAGGTTGTCACCGGGGAGATATGTTCGCGTCACGACCTGTCCATTCCCCAACGTCTCGCTGCTCAGCCGCCCGCCCGCATCGTAGCTGCGAGAGTCTATGTTGCTGCCGCCGAGGGCGATTGTCGAGAGCAGATTCCGGGAATCGTACGTCCGGGCCACGACCGACCCATCGGGGTAGGTCAGTTGGCTGACCCGTCCGGCGGTGTCGTAGGCGGTGCCGGTGGTGTAGGTCTGGCCCGCGATTGTCAGGCTCTCGGTGGCTTTGCGGCCTCCGGTATCGTAGGTCAGCGCCACGGTATTCGCATACAGCCCCTTCGCGCCGGTCAGCACCCGCGAACCCGCATCGTACGTGAACGTGTCGACACTCGATGTCGCCCCACTCGGGCTATTCGCCAACGTGCGGTACTCGCGCGACAGCATCCGCCCGGCTGGGTCATACACCGAGGTGATCGTGTCGCCGAGTTGGTTCGTCTTCCGCAGCACCCTGCCCGCAGCGTCGTAAGCTGTGGCCTCAATGCCGTAGTGGGGGTCGCCGGGGTTCTGGCCCGCGACGTGGTCGGGCCACTGGATCGAGGTGCGGCGACCGGCGTTGTCGTACGCGTAAGCCGTGGTCTGGTTCTCGGCGTCCGTCATCGACAGTTCATTGCCAGCGGCGTCGAACGTCCAGGTCGTCGTGGCGTTGATGCGGTCGGTGAGGGTCAAGCGCCTTCCCCGCGAGTCGTACGTCAGCGTCGTGATCTTCCCCTTGGCATCGGTCTGCGTCTTCACATTCCCCGTCAAGTCATACGTCTGCGAGGTCACAGCCCCGGCGGTGTCGGTACACGAGAGATCCCTTCCCAGGGCGTCGTACGTGCAGTCCTGGCCGACGTTGTTCGGGTCGCGGGCCGAGAGCCGGCGGCCATTCGCATCGTACGTGAACGTGGTGATCGCCCCGCTGGCATCGAGCGTTTGCAGCGTCCGCCCCGCGCCGTCGGTGCGAGATTTGTTGGTGTGGCCGAGGGCATTCGTATTGGACGTTTCCAGCACATCGCCGTAGCCGCTGATGTTCACCACGGTGTCGAACGTGCTGGTGTTCGACACGAGGGCGGTGTTGTCAGCTGCCAGTTGCACCGAGCGCACCCCTCGGCCCAGGCCGTCGCGGATTGCCAGCGTCCGCTCGCCCGCCGGGTTGGTCGTGAGTACAGCTGACCCGTCGCTGTCGGCCCCGAGGGAGAGACCGGCGAGGTGGGCGCTGAACGTGGCGTCGAGGCCGGTGTTGTCGGTCAGGTTGTCGTCATAGGCATACGTCGTCGTCAGGCCGTACGGAGCCGCTGGTGGAGTGGCGGAGTTGTTGACCGGCGGGCCGGTGTAGATCGGCGGGTTGGCGGGATCGACCAGTCCGAGCGGGGTCAGCCACACGGTGCGCGCGGTGACGCGGCCCCGGGAGTCGTACTTGGTGGTGACTTCACTGAGCGTCTGGGCGTCGATGGGGTCCTTGTAGTTCGCCGAGTGGGCGGTGACGCTGGACACTTGGCTGTGTGCGTGGGAAACGCAAGAAGAGGTTCTTGGCGTGTAGGGCGTGTAAGAAATCTTGTGTCAGGCTCCGAATGAGGATCCCCCCCATCGCCCCACTCAATCCCCCAGTGTCTGCTTTAACCGTTCCCGATGATAGGCCAGCCGCTGCTCGGAGGTCATCTTTGCGAAGTTCGGCGCAGTGGACTCGACCTGTTTGCCCGCAGCAGGAGCTTTCGTTGCCACGGACTTGGATGCGGCTGGCACATTGACAATTCGCCCGCTGCCGCCGTAACTCATCACGTTGGTTTGCAGCGTGAGGTCGTCCACCAACGCCCGCTGCGGCTTGATTCCCAGCTTCTCCAGCACCGAGTGGTATGCCTTCACGGCCTCGACCGGATCGAGAACCCCATCCGCCACCAGCCGCAAGAACTCGACGAAGGCCAATTGGTTTTCGGCCTGATTGATCTTTCGGCCAAAAAGAGCGGCCTTGGCACCGTACTTCTGGGCCTCATGCAGTAACAGGAATGCGTCAAGGGTCGTGCCCGCCGCTCCTCCCAGAATTCCGACCACCAGATGTGGGTCGTACCGCACCAGATCTTCCATCGCCTGGGGCCCTTGATACGCCATCTTTAAGAACACGGGACGCTGTGAACTGGTCACTCCGGCCAGAGTCCGTGCAATCACATCATTGATAAACCCTGGCAACTGCTCAGGAGGCACAGCGTTCGGCAGGTTCGGGTTGAAGATCTCCAAAAAATGCCGGAACCCCTTCCGCTCCGCCTCGTCCCGAAATTGCTTGTAGGCATTCAGCGAATTGAGGTCGAGGTCGCGGTCATTATTAAACGTCATCGAATACAGTCCCAGGTTCGACCCCCGCCCGCGGTCCCCGGGCTCGCAGTCGATATACCCGCACTGAGCATGGTCGAGCGACGCCGAGCGAAACGGCACCGACGCGGCCTGCCCGATACGGCTTCCTCGAAACACATGGATGTCCGACGTGTCATTCGCGCGAATCGCGGGGGTCACAGCCGATGACTCGAAGAGCCGCTCCTGGACCGCCAGGGCGTCGCTCGTGCTGGCGGACATCAGCATGATGTCGACAATTCCCTGTTGGGTGATCTGGCGGATTTGCTCGCGGAATTCCCCCAGCGTCTTGAACCGCAGCTCTCCATCATGCCTTTCGGGAGACAGCCCCGGTGCCCCGATTCCAAACGCCATGTCGGCGTCTTTGGCATCGGCCAGGATGAACTCCCGGCACCCGCTCGGGTCCGCATGAATCGCAGTCAATTTTTGATCGAGAGTCTTCAGCATTGTCTCACCTGACAGAGGAACCCAGATGATCTCGATTGAAGCCGATTCCTGCAAGAAGAGTGTCTATTGAACATGCCACGATTTGGTGTGCGCTCTCGTAGCCGGACCCCATGGTCCGAGCTGCTCGAATGTGGGCATCTGGTGTACGGTCAGAGCGCACAGACGACATTGGAATGCTCGACACGTGCAACAACGACGGAATTGGGGTGCCATCGTGACTGTGGATCGACCGCCGCCGCCCAGTGCTTGCCGTGCCTTGCGAAGCGATCACAGCCCGCCCAGAACCCCTGTCAGTTGACCATTGTCCAGCTGGGGAGATCGCGAGATCGGGTGCCAGGCGAAAGTCAGACTGCGTACTCTGCTGCATTCGCATCTGCCGTACAGCCGCGGCATTACGGCCATGTCCCCTGCGAATTTCATGGATTCCGTGCAAAGGGAGGCAGCCGACGAAAATTGCCCGACAGTGGCATTGCAACGAACGAAAGGAGTTGCAAAAATCCAAGTTCGTCGTGCTCCGGCCTGACACACACTCCCTGGTAGCTCAATGGTAGAGCGAGCGGCTGTTAACCGCTAGGTTTGAGGTTCGAGTCCTCACCGGGGAGCTTTCTGGACAGTTATGCGAACCAAACTGTCCTGGGTTAACACAGACGGAGCCGTTCTCCCTTGCGGGGATGGTTCCGTTTGTCGTTTCTGGGCTTGGAGTTGAGTCGTCTGGGCCGTTGTCGCCACCAAAATCGAAGCCCCGGTCGGGCCGAACTTCCGGGAAGAGCCGCATGGCGTAGGAGCCGGTCCGGGTTTCCGGGTCGATCAACCCGAGTTCGACCACCTCGATGTAGTGCTGGAGGATTTGCATCCGCTCTTCCGGCGTAGCCGACCCCAGCAACTCGCCGATATCTTGCCAGGTTTCCAGAAACGAGCGGGCATCATCGCTGACCCGCTCGACAGGTGCCTGCCGCTTGGCGATCTCGCCCAAATTCTTCTTGATTTGCCCTTCTTCGTCTTCCAGGCGTTCGAGTTCGGACTGGACGCTGGAAAGCCCCCTCGCCCCAAGGCTCTTAAGAACCTCGACCAACCGGCCGATGTCGGCATGGACCTGTGCAAGCCGGCGACGGGCAAAGTCCTCGGCTTCGCGTAGCCGCTCGGCCTCACCACCCAAGCACGAAAGCGCTTCCTGCACGATGCGGTCCCGCGCTTCGACCATCCGCCCAATCTCGGAAATCCGACC
>JANOKO010001150.1:0-1352 GCA_031419335.1 Planctomycetota bacterium | reverse complement strand
CTGGAAAGGCCATCCTACGGAACTACACGCTTGGCACGGCGGCGACTTCTCGCTTGTTTGAGGTCCACTTGCAGAGCAAAATCCCCAGGAAATACAGCCCGACCATCGGGCCCATCATCATCATCATACTGATCGGTTCGGGAGGGGTCAGAATCATCGAGATGAACGAGATTGCAAACACGGCGATCCGCCACTTCTCGATGTAGACATGAACCGCGACCAGGTTCATCCGCTCCAAAAACACCATAACCAACGGCAATTGGAAGCCGATCCCGAACATCAGCGGCAAGATCGACGCAAAGGTCAGATACTCCGACAACCGGGGCTCCAGCTTGACCCCCACGTAGTCGTTGTATTTCATCAGGAACGACAACACCATCGGCAATACGAGGAAAAAGCAGAACACCACCCCTACGATGAACAGAACAAGGCTCAGTGCCCCAAACCCGTACATGTACTTGCGTTCGTGCATATAGAGTCCTGCGGCGATGAACTGCCAAACTTGATAGAACACCCACGGACTGGCCAGCACCAGCCCGGCCAGTGCAGAGACCTTCAAGTAGATCATAAACGGCTCTTGAGGTGTCAACGCGACCGGCTTCCTCGAATCGAGGACCGTCTGCTGCATCAGTTCGATCTCAGGCGAGGAAATCGTGATTTTGATGTGTTCGTCTTTACCCATAGCCAGAGCCTCGGGGATCTGGTCCGGCAGCACACGATGCAGCTCGGCAATCAGCAGTTGCGTTGGCACTTCAACGTCCATGTGGCCTGTCGCTTTGATGTCGTACGGGAGCAGTGTCGCTGGATCGGATTCCGGTGGCGTTTCGAGCTCAGGCGTCTTCTGCCCGGTCATCTTGGCCCACCAGATCCGGATCGGATTATGACCGGTATCGTCTTTCAACTTCACTCCTGTGGGGGCCAATGCCTGGTCCAGCGGCCAGCGAATGATCCCCACGATTTCAGTTCCGAAGAATAGGCAAAACACACACCCGATCGCGATCCCGGCAATCGCCTTCCATAAGTGAGACCGCAACGCTTCGAGGTGCTCCCCGAAACTCATCGTGGTGTCACTGAACAGATCTTTCGAGGGATTGGGCATAGTGACTTCAACACGGACGGTTCAGCGAGCAACGGTGGATGGGCAGTGGCTCCTCGGGGATGGCCACTGCGGGACACCACTCTGTCCATAGATCCCGACGACCCTGCCATCACTCCCATTCAAGACCCCGGACTCGACGGCGACTGTTCGTCACAACCGGCTCGAAATCTGAAATGGGCGCGAACCTGCCATTCTACGGTCTACCGGCGGCAGACTGAAGTCCGGACCACGTGAATACCGTCGGGCGTGTACG
>JANOKO010001149.1:0-6469 GCA_031419335.1 Planctomycetota bacterium | reverse complement strand
CTTCTTTGGCCTAGTCACGTTGGCTGCGGGCACGGGGGTACAGGTGTATTCATTCCAACACGAAGTTCCGCCGGGGTTCACGCGTGTCAGCTTCGTCAAAGATATTTCTGCCAAAGAGTTCGTGACCGACCGACGTGGCACCAAGGTGAATCCGGATGTTGAAGCGCTCGTCGGAAAAAAGATTTTCTTCAAGGGGTTCGTGTACCCGACCGATCAGCAAGTCGGCTTGACTTCGTTCCTGCTTTTAAAGGACAGTAACGAGTGTTGCTTCGGCGGCAAGCCGAAATTGACCGACAAGGTCGGATGCATCATGCAGGGGGGCCAGACCACCCACTACATGGCAGGTCGGGTGTCGGTGGCGGGGACGTTTCAGATCAACCCCCAGTTCACGGGGAATCCGGAAGAGTCTCTCTATCTGCTGGAGTGCGAAATTGTGGGGCCGTCCAAGTCTGACTTTTAGGCACTCGCCTGTGGGACCGATTGCCTGTCTGTCAGAGTCGCCACAGGCGGCAAGCGTGAAGCCGGTCCCACGGCCCACTGGCCATGCACTGAAGGAACCGTGATGCTCGAAATCGTTCGTCCAGGTGCTTGTCCGGCCCTCCTCGCAGCCCTATGTTTATGTCAGATTACTGGCTGCGAATCCCAGGATGCGGGGTTCCACACCTACTCCGATCCCGTTGCAGCAGAATCGTTAAACGTCTCAGACACGAGCCCCCAGACAACGCAGAACGCCATTGTTCCGGCCTCCGCTGAGTCGATCAAAGCTCTACCTCAAGACGCCGTTCTGACCCCGCAGCCGCCGGTCCCCACGACCAGTGAATCTGTGGTCGGGTTGACTGGCCCCGTGTCCATCGGGTCCGCTTTGCCGTCTGATCCGGTGGTCCCCCTCCTCGAATCGCATCCCGCAGTGCAGGAATTGGCCCTCTCCATCCCACCGGCTCCCCCCGTGTCCGTGAACTTGGCCTCCTTGACCGGCAATCCAGCGACAGCCCCGCTCGTCTCGCGCCCGCTGGAACTGCTGATCCCTGAACAGACCTTTAAGGTGGAAGGCCCCGAGGGAGCGATCCGCGTCAGCTTTGACGACGTGGACCTGCTGAAAGTCCTCAATGCCGATCCAGTGCCGCTCGATGTCGAGCAGCATTTGCCCGCTTGGCTCAGCGGCCTGCATGGGCAGCGAGTCCGCATCCGAGGCTGGATGTTTCCACCGCCGATTGAACGAGAGTTACCCGCATTCATGTTCGTCCGCGACAACAACATCTGCTGCTTCGGGCGCAAACCGATGGTCTACGACAAATTCGGCGTCCGGATGCGCGCTGGCGTGACCACCGATTACATTCAGGGCCGCCCCTTTGATGTCGTGGGCCGAATGATTGTGAAGTCCCGCATCCAGGACGGGGAACTGTTTTGGTTGTACATGATCGAGGATGCTGTGGTGATTGATCAGTAGACGATCGTGTCGGGCAGACTTCGACCTCGGCCGGGTGAAGCAACAACAGCGCCCCGTGGTGAAACCACGGGGCGCTGTACCAATTCAGCGGCGATGGGATGCTCTACTTGGATCCTGCCACGACCTTGTCGACGGGCTTGGAAGGCAAGGCAGGTGTGTTGTCTTGATAGTATTTGTCGTACTGGGAGTATGCGATGCTGTCGTCGGACGAATACTCGACATCGTTGACGATGACGCCGTAGAGCCGAATCCCATGCGCATCGATCATCTCTCGAGCGCGCTGGGCAGATGCTCGTTTGTTCTTGCCCATCCGCACGACAAGCAGCAGTCCATCGATATGCGGCGAGATGATTGCCGGGTCGCTAACCGCCAGAATCGGGGGGGTATCAATGATGATGACATCGTAAGTGAGTCGCACGTCGCGCAGCAGGTCGGGCAGTCGGCTGGACGAGAGCAATTCTGCTGGATTGCTTGGACAGAGACCGGCGGTCAACACCGACAGATTCTCAAGTCGAGTCGTCCGCACAGCGGCAGGCCATTCCACCTCACCCAGCAAGACATCCGTCAGTCCGATATCCTGCGGCAATCCGAACAGCGTGTGCATCGTGGGACGACGCAGGTCCGCATCGATCAGCAGCACCTTCTTGCCGGATTGAGCGATGGCGATCGCCAAGTTGGCCGAAGTGGTAGATTTGCCATCCCCGGGTTCCGCGCTGGTAACTTGGATGACCTTGTCTTGTGTGTCTTTGGTGCTGTGATACAGCGTCGTCCGGGACGAACGGAAGGCTTCGGCCTCTCGCGACCCAGGCCGATGATAATAGACCAGTCCGGGACTCATTCCGTTCTGGAGTGCCAGGCGATCGGACGCGGCATTTCCGCGGAAGTGGGGGATCGCGCCCATCACTGCCGCGCCGATGACCGCCCGCGTCTCCTCGGCGGACTTGAGGGTCGTGTCGTACCATTCGCGGAAGTAGGCCAGTCCAAAGACCGTCATCAGTCCCAGAATGCCAAACGCACCCACGATCTTCAGAACCCGCTTCACGGAGCGGTCGACGCGGACTTCGTTCGTGCGGGAGAGCGTATACCCTTCCTGTTCGCGGTTCAGATCGAAGGCTGTGATCTGGTTAATCACAGCATCGAGTTCTTTCTTTTTCCGGGCGATATCATCTTTGTAACGTTGGTCCACGACTTCGAATGTCGCCGCAGACTTGGCTGTTTTTTCGGCTTCAGCATAATCGGTACTCAGGCTGAGTTTCTCGTCTTCCAATTCATCCAGTTGGCTTTCCAGGATGGTCAGGTAGGTCTGCGGTAAGTCGACCCCACCGGGGCCTTGCAACTTCTGGCTCGCGGGACTCGGTGTTCCGAGGTTGGGTGTCGTTAGCCCTTGTCGCTGGTAGAAGTCGAGGATCGTTTCGATTTGTCGACGCACATTGCGGACATCGGCGTGATTCTCACCCAGGACCAGCAACAACCGTTTCTCGAGCATGCGGGCCGCCAGTAACTGTTGATCGAGTTCCGCTTTTCCAATGGGACTGGCCAGCAGTCCACCCCCGGAACCGCCTTCGCCTCCCGACCCGCCAGAGGAAGCCGAAGCGATCGAGTTGAGAACCCACGCCTGCAACGATTCCCGTTCTTCCGGGTTGGCCATCATGGTCTTCAGAATGTCAATCTTCACCTTAGTCTTGCGCAGCTTATCCAGGTTGACATTCCGCCGCGTGACCAGGTCTTGCAGATTCGCCTGATAGGGGCTGGTCATTGTGGTGGGAATCCCTTGGACTGTGACCGCGGGAGAGGAACTGATGAAGAACGGGACATCGGCTCGCCATGTGGCGTATTCGTCTTCCAGTCGAACTCGTTCGAGGTCCATCTCTTTCTTTTGATCGAGGTACGTCTTGTACAAATCATGGGAGCCCTTCCCACGCTTGGAGTCGAGCCAGTCGCTGTAGGCCGAGACCACAGCTGTGACCACTTTTTTAGCGACGACTTTGTCGGGATTCTGGTACGCAATCGAGACGAGGTTATCGAAGGAAGAGTCTTGGCCAGCGATGCGTTTGACATCGAGGTCTTCCCAGATGGATTTGAGCGGATCTTTGTCTTGACCAAAGACCTCCTGAAGTCCGTGTTGTTCGAGGGCGATCCGCGCGACCTCGTCGCTCTTGATCACATGAATATGCTCGCCCCGATCCCCGTAGCGGTGTGCTTCCTGGTCACCCGCACTGGCCTTCTTCGAGACCATGACCTGCGTCTGAGCCACGTAGACCGGCCCTGTATACAGGTAAGCCAGCCCACCGAGGGTGCATCCGATGAAGAGTCCCAAAGCCAGGTACTTCCAGATCGAAATCGCGAATCGCACGATGTCGATGGAACGCCCCTCGGTCGACTTGCGGTATCCGAGCGGAGAAAAATCAACCTCGGGTTCCGAGGTGGGTAGTTGGGATCGGTCACTCACTTCACAGTCTCCAGGGAGCTTCAGGGGCTCCGACGGTCACTCGGTTTGCTGCTGCGCGTCTGTTTTGAATTCAGTGAATCCAAGGGATTTCAGAGGGTTTCGCACGGGGTCTGATGGCGGATGGCCTGCTTGTAAAAGGCCAGAGTCTGCCGCAGTCCTTCACGCAAATTGACCCGTAAGGTGAATCCGAGGTGACGCTTTGTGGCCGAAATGTCGGCCCATGAATGCAACACGTCGCCCACCCGTGGCGGCATAAATTCGGGACAGAACGGCACTTCCAATTCATCGCAGATCAACTTCAGCAACTCGGCCACGCTGATGGTCTCCCCGCTGGCGACGTTGAAGACTTGGCCGGAAACGCCCTGGGCCCGCGACGCGAGGATATTGGCGTCCACGACATTCTCGACAAACACAAAGTCACGAGACTGTTCACCGGAACCAAAGATACGCGGAGTCCGGCCCTCGACCAAGGCACTGGCGAACAGAGGAATCACAGCCGAGTACGGACTCTTGGGATCTTGGCGAGGACCAAAGACGTTGAAGTAGCGGAGACGGACGATCTCCATGTTGTAGCTGGCCGCGAACGCCTGACAGTAGTACTCCCCCGCAAGCTTCGCAGCAGCATACGGAGAAAGAACTTCCGGGGTGTGCGACTCCCGTTTGGGCATCTCCGGTGAGTCGCCATACGCACTGCTGGAGCCTGCGTAGACGATACGTCGGACTCCAGCCATTCGGCAGGCATCCAGCAGGTTGACCGTCCCCGTCACACAGGCGTGGTGAGTCTCTAGTGGCTGCTTAATACTCAACGGGACCGAGGCCAGGGCCGCTTGGTGAAACACCACCTCCACGCCCGCCACAGCGCGCGCAACGGCCACGGGATCACGCAGATCCCCTTCATGAAACTCGATCGAGTTCCCCACGTCGGCGAGATTCGCCAGCGAACCGGTACACAAATTGTCGAACACTCGCACACGATTCCCTTCCGACACGAGTCGAGAAGCAATGTGCGATCCGATGAATCCGGCACCACCAGTGACAAGGAATTGGGCCACGAAATCCTCACGGTTGAATTGAAACACAGACGACCTGAAAGCGTAGCTCATCATTCGGGATGATGCCGGAAAGAAGCATGAGGCAATTCAGACCGCGCAATGCGTTGATCCGGCAGCAACGACATGTGGCGGGACGGCAGCATGCTGCACACGGCAAATACAGAGGATGCGGCATGACCCTCGCCACTCCCCCAGCCAGGGAGCGGCACCGCAGGACTCACTGACATGGCCCGCGCCTCGCTGATACCCATCGACACGACTCGGATGATTTAGACCCTGCACCAGAACAGACTCTCTCAGTCGATGTGTCGTCGCGGTTGCTCATTTTTCTAGCCATTCTTGGAATACCCTCGCGGCATGCCACCCCGCACGAGTCGGATCCTCGACCGCTTCGATTGACGACCGAGCTGATACGCGGTCCAATCACCACCGGTGGATTCGTTCGTAGCACCCTCTGAACGGGCGACCATCTTGAAAGACTCACACCATGCATGACTTCGAATACGAATCCCCCAGCACCCTCGCACAGGCTGTGGCCCTCCTGGTCCAGGGGGACAGTCGGCCATTGGCGGGGGGCACCGATCTGATTGACCATATCCGGACCGGGCGGTTTCGTCCGTCCGTCGTCGTCGATCTGAAGAAGATTCCCGAGTTGGCCCAATTGGTGACCAGTGCCAGCGGGTTACGTCTCGGGGCGGCTGTGCCTTGTTACCAGTTGCGGGAGTCAGCGGTGATTCGCGAGCACTACTCGGCGATCGCCGATGCGGTCTCGATCATTGGAGGGGTCCAGATTCAGAACCGGGCCACGGTGGGGGGGAACCTTTGCACGAGCGGGCCGGCGGCGGACTCGGCTCCCGCGCTGCTCGCGCTCGGGGCAGATTGTGTGATCACCGGGCCGAAGGGAAGCCGGACGGTTCCCTTGGAGCAGTTCTTCACCGGACCCGGGAAGAACGTCCTGCAACCCGGTGAGATCCTGGTCGAGGTCACCTGCCCCGCCCCCGCAGCCCACAGCGGTTCAAACTATCGGAGATTCATCCCGCGCAACGAGATGGACATCGCCGTCGTCGGCGTCGGTGTCAGCGTGACCCTCGATGCCAGCGGACAGACGATCACAGCAGCTCGCATTGGTCTGGGAGCCGTCGGCCCGACGCCAATTCTGGCTAGCGAGGCCGCGAAGATGCTCATCGGAAAGCCCGCCAATGATGCCAGCTACAAAGTGGCAGGCGAAGCGGCCCGGGCGCAGACCAGCCCGATCGATGACATGCGCGGGACCGTCGAGTTCCGCCGCCATGTCACCGGCGTCTTGGTGGAACGCTCACTGCGTGAAGCCGTGGCTCGGGCCAAGGGCGAGAGCCAGTACCAGGCCCATGTGCGCGTTCCGTGTTGTTCGTGACCGTCGACTGGCGTTGATGAAATAGACCTCCGATCGATCGACTCTCCACGATCAACCATCACCTGAAGGCTGCTCCCATGTCTCGCAAACGCGTTGTCACCTGTACCATCAACGGGCAAGAGCAGCAA
>JANOKO010001148.1:0-1463 GCA_031419335.1 Planctomycetota bacterium | reverse complement strand
CCTTCGGGATACGGGAGCCCGTGTGGGACATGGTCCGGTGGTGTCGCTGCGCTCACCACCGGCTATTGGCTGCGACCCCATTCGGGGTGGAAGAGTGGCTCGAATCCCGAGGAGTCTGCCGTAGAATGGCGACTGCACTCCTTCGGAAGTCTATTGGGTCAGTTTTCACGGGACGGTCGCCTAAGACGAGCGGCTCGCAGTCCATCCAGGCAATGTATCGGGGCCGTCGAATTCGTCAGAATTCTGTCGGCTGGCGACTGAAGTCTGACGAATTCAGCCAGCCCAAATGCGGGACTGGACGAGGCACTCGCTTCCAGAATCAAAGCGTTCTCTCGTGATCTCTGACTGCGATCAACGCGTCGAATTCTGTCGCGCAAGCAGGTGGAATCTCAGCTCCGTCCGGTCACCAGCTTGCTGATCGACTTGAACTCCGGCGTTCCGGCGACTTCGCACCACTCGAAAAGGACCGTTTCGGCCGTCGTCAACACGGCTCCACTGAGTTCCATGCGGCGAAGGGCCACTTGCCTGTCGATCTCCCCTCGACTGGAGACAGCGTCGACCGCGACGTGGACTTGATAGCCCAAAGCCAGTAGGTCCAGCACGGTTTGCAGTACACACACATGAGCTTCAATCCCAGCCACCACGATCTGGAATGGCTCGTCCGGCGAAGGCGGCAACCAGCCCAGGCTCTCGGTGCAACTGAAGCGTGTCTTGGAGGGGCGGTTTGCGGAGAACTCGGCAATCTCTGGAATCGTAGTGCCGAGTCCCTGGGGGTACTGCTCGGTCATATGCGTTGGGATGCAAAGGATTCGGGCTCCTTGAGCCAGCAGGCGGCAGCGCGCGACCAACGACTCGCGATCGGGAATCGCTGGGAGGAGGCGCTCTTGCAAATCGATCAGCAGCAGACGGCTACGTGAGCGGCTTAAGAGTTCGGCACTACGGGTGGAGGAGGGTGAGCTGTTCATGCCCCGATGCTAAGTGGGCCGGGACGCGCTTGCAATCGGAGTCAGGTCTAGACGCGGGGCGCTCAGCGTTTCTGGGCGGACTGAGTCCGGGGCAAAGCGATCGCATACAGGATCGTGACGATGCCGACACCCATCAGTGTATATGGCAGCCACGGTGCCAATGGGACCGTACGACCTGAACTTTCTGTCAGCATGGAGAAGACGACATTCTCTGTCGCTTCAGCCTTGAGTGTGACCGCCTCGACATAAAACAGCCCGGCTCCCCAGAGGGTCAGATTGATCCCCAAAGCGCTAAAGGCTGACCGCATCATGACCGACGCTCCGCTGACCTGGACGAGTTGATATCGGGCCTATCGGTTGCTGAGGATTCCAGGTTGAGCCCAAGTGGCGTCGAGAGCGACATGCGCGAATTCGGTGCGCGGGGTGGCGGACGAATTCATTGTGAGGCGCTGAGCTGCGCTGAGCATCCCGCGTCCACTACTGACCACTCCGGACGGC
>JANOKO010001147.1:0-11216 GCA_031419335.1 Planctomycetota bacterium | reverse complement strand
ACGGTCCCGCCGAGCCGCTGGCTCAAGCGGCCTTTCCCGTCCCGCGCCAGTCGGACTTTCGTGTGGCCTTTGCCGAGCCGGTTCATCGGGGCATCAACGCCCATGCCAGCGAGGACACCTCGTTCGAGATCTGTGGTGTCCTTGTCGGGAGCTGGGCGAAGGACACCGACGGTCCGTACGCGGTGATCGAGCAGTTCATCCGCTGCAACGCGGCCACCCAGAAGTTCGCCGAGGTGACGTTCACGCACGAGTCCTGGGCGCAGATCAACCAGGAGATGGACACCAAATACCAGAATCTGCGGATCATCGGCTGGTATCACTCGCATCCGAACTTTGGAATCTTTCTGTCGGACCGTGACTGCTTCATCCAGGAAAACTTTTTCTCCGGACCGGGCCAAGTGGCGTTTGTCGTCGACCCGGTCCGCAAACTTGAAGGTCTCTTCGAGTGGCGGAAGGGCCAGCCAGTGCCCATGCACCATTACTGGGTCGGAGACCGCGTCCAAGTCGGCGAAACCCAGCCACCTCCGCCGCCGACACCGCAGTTGAGTGCGGGGAAAGGTGAAGGTCCGGTCGCAGGTGCCGTACCGGACTCGTGGACCTTCGCACTCACGGTGTTACTGGGACTCTGTACCGGACTGATGGGTGTTCTTTGGGGAGGTCAGCGGACCGCCTGGGAACAGCAGCGAGTGGAAGCCGGAGCGGTGGCGCACTTCGGACTGTGGAAGCTCTATAAGCCAAACTTCGAGGAGAATCTGCAGCAGGTCATCCTGTTCCAGCATCAGGCATTCCAGAGGATGCAGAAACTGTCTCAAGAGCATGTGGCGGAGGCTGGTGAGAAGCAAGCGGATCTCAAGAAAGAATGGCAGCGGGTTTACGCCGACCTCGACGAGGCGACCCAGGCCCAACTGACGCTCTTAAAAGAATATGGGATGTCAGACGCCGAGCGGGCCGAGATTCGCCAGTTGCTGGCGACGAAGCAGGAGGAGCTGCGAGTCAAGTCTTTGGCCCCCACACCGAACGTCTCTCCGAAGAAGGCGAGCGAAAAGACGGAAGAGAAGCCGCCTGCGAAAGACACGATGGAGGCCGGAAAGGGTGACAAGACTGCCCCTCAGAAACCGGCAGTCGAGAAGCCCGCTGCGAAAGAAGCCGCTCCTTCCCAACCCGGGGCCACTCCGGCGAAGACAGACCCGCCCGCTAGTCAGGCTCCTGCCGAGTCGACCACGACGAAGCCCTAGCCTCCATCGCCGATACCTCCAGTCAACGCATCCGACCACCGGGAAGCCACTCATGTCCCTGGAACAATTTCGCATCAGCTCGGACGACCTGTACTCGGCCAAGGTCGAGGAAGTCCTGGAGACCCAGGCGTATCTGTCTCGCGACATCGGGGAGGTGGAAGACCTGTCGCTGATCCAAAAGGTTCTCTTTTCCAGTTGGCTCTATCTGGCCTTCTGGGGCATGATCGGCGCGTTGGTTGGTTGGGCGATCCTCGAACCCGTGATTGGCGAAGATGACGGCCTTGGGATTGTCGGAGATTTTCTCCTGTTTGGGTCGGTGGCGGCATTTTGCGGAATGTTTCTCGGAGCCGCAGAAGGGATCATGTGCCGAAATTACCGAAGAGCAGCAACGAGCGCCATTGTAGGAATGGCCGTTGGGGTTTTGGGAATGATCGTGGTGATTATCCCAGTTGAAATCGTCTTCGGGATCATGAGGGGGATTGCAATCTCCCTGGTTCGAGATGGTGCCGAGGAGATCACCGGCCTTCCCCTTCTGGTCTTGATCATGGGAAGAGCAATGGCTTGGGCGATGGTCTCGATTCCCGCCGGGATTGGACAGGGAATTGCGATCAAAGAAAAGAAAGTCATCATGAACGGGTTGCTGGGGGCCGTCATGGGAGGCTTCGTCGGAGGAATGGCCTTCGACCCGATCAGTTTTGTATTACTGACGTCGCATGGAGAGGCGACATATAGTCGAGGTGTCGGTCTTGCGGTCATCGGCTGCGTCGTTGGACTGCTGATCGGTCTCGTCGAAGGCTGGACGAAGAACGCCTGGCTCTTGATGCGGAAGGGTCCGCTGGCGGGCAAGCAGTTCATTATGTTCAAGGACACGACGGTGTTGGGGAGTTCGCCGAAGGCGGAGATTTACCTGTTCAAGGACGATGCGATTGAGCCAAAGCACGCCGTGATCTACAACCGGGGTGGTCGCTTTGAGATCGAGGACTGCGGGACCCCGGATGGAACCTATGTCAACGGTGTGGCGATCAAGCGAACCTACCTCAAACCAGGCGACCAGATCGTACTGGGAAAAACTGTGCTCGAATTCGCTCTGCGTGAAAGCCGCAGTTGAGACACGGACTGAAATCTCATTTTTCTCTCATTCGAACGAAGGTGCCCCATGGCGATTTCTGTTGACTGTCCGAGTTGCGGAAAGACATTGAAGGCCAAGGACTCGGCGGCGGGAATGACGGCGAAGTGCCCGTCGTGCAGTGAACCGATTCAGATTCCAGAGATCAGCGAGGTCTACGACGCCGAAGACGAATTCGGCGTGACAGCCAGCGCGGGGACTGACCTCCCCAGGAATTCTGGGGCAGCGAGCGATCAGCGACCATGCCCGATGTGCGGCGAGCTCATTAATGCGCTGGCCAAGAAGTGCCGCTTCTGCGGCGAGGTCTTCGATAAGAAGCTGAAGAAGAAACAATCGATGTCATCCGGTGGCGACGAGATGGGCGCGGGCGAATGGATCGTCTGTCTGCTCTGTCCGGGTATCGGTTGCATCGTGGGGATCGTCTACGCCGTTCAGGGCAAGTCCACCGGCGGCAAAATGATCGGCATCTCCATCGGCATGATCATATTCTGGAACATCATCAGTTTTGTGGTTCAAATGGCCCTCCAGCAGTAGCCGGAACGACTCGATCTCTCAACTCACAGGTGCCCCATGCCCATTTCTGTCGACTGCCCCCAATGTGGAAAGACACTCCGAGCGAAGGACGCCGCCGCCGGAAAGACGGCAAAGTGCCCCTCGTGCCAGGGGTTAATCACGATTCCAATGCTGGACGAGGTCTACGACGCCGAAGAGGCGGGAGCCGATGAAACCGAATCCGAGTACGGCAGTTCGTACGACTCCCCCGCAGTTCCCGAGGCCGGGCGACGAGCCTGCTCGGCGTGCGGAGAGATGATCTCCGAAATGGCGAAGAAGTGCCGTCATTGCGGGGAGATTTTTGACGCCGATCTGAAACGGCGGAAATCCGTGAAGAGGAAGTCCTCTGGGAGTCGGAGAGGGAACTCCGCGCCGATTGCCGATCTCGGGAAACGGTTTCTGGGAGCAATGGCGGATGGAGTCGTCAATTTGGTACTCATGGGGCCGGGCATTGGACTGATCGTCGCGGGCGGTGACCCTGATGCCCCCAATCATAATGAGACGCTGCTCATCGCCGGTGTGCTGGCGTTGCTGGTCGGAGCACTCGTGGTACTGGGTCTGCAGATCTACCTGCTGGCCACACGCAGCCAATCGATCGGAAAATATCTGGTCAATACCCAGATCATGGACTACGAAACCGGCGAGCCAGCGAGCTTCGTGAGGACATTCTTACTCCGCACGATCGTCCACGGGATCGTGAGTGCGGTCGCGGGATGCATCCCGGTGATTGGGGGATGCTACGGACTGATCGACATTTTGTTTATCTTTGGAGAAGAACGTCGCTGTATCCACGACCACATCGCGGGCACCTACGTGGCCGACATCTCATGATCTTTGCGGGGACGCTCCTCGGGGGTGTCCTCGTGGTTGCCTGCTGCCTTTGAAAGAGCCTCTCAACTCTGGCCTCTCAACTTATGAGTACCATCATCACCTGTGAATGCGGTGCCGCTGTCCGGCTTCCGGTGCAGCGGACCGGGCGGCAATTCCGTTGCCCGAAGTGCAAGGTCGGGATTGCGCTGGCGGTTGGTGACAAGGTGCTGCGGTCGCGAACGCTCGAAGCAGGACAGCAGGGCATCACGTGCCAGATCTGTCAGACTGCCATCGGGGCCGAGGAAGGGTTCGTCAATTGCCCCCAGTGCGAGCAGTCACACCACTCGGAATGCTGGTCCGAAATCGGAGGTTGCGGGACGTACGGCTGTACCCAGGCCCCGGCCATCGATAAAAGCGAGTCGGCCTTTCAAGCCCCACTGACCGCCTGGGGCGACACCAAAAAGTGTCCGGCCTGCAAAGAACAGATCAAGTCAATCGCCCTCAAGTGCCGCCACTGCGGGACCGAATTCAAAACGGTCGACCCGTTGACGATGTCCGATCTCAAGCGACAACGCCGGGAGGAACGCGAACTGGGGAGTTTTCGCGGTATGGTCGTGGGGCTGTTCATCGCCAGCTTGATCGGGTGTATCGCTCCACTGGTGCTGCTGATTTCGCTCGGATTTCTACTTCCCAAGCGGGAGAAATTGCGGACAGCCGGACCGCAGTATATGGTGATGGGGTACGCCGCGCTCATCATCTCTTCCCTTTGGTCGCTGGGATTGCTGTTCTTGCTCCTGATGGAGCTGGCCCAGTGACCCGGAATTCCGTGTGGCCGATGCTTCCCCAAGGAACTTGCTCCCGTGCCGTCTAAGCCGCGAATCTACTCTGCTGGTCTCCGGGAATCGGGAGTCCCGTGCCCACACTGCTCGCGTGAGATCGAGCAGCGGGAGATGGTCGCGGTCTGTTCCCAATGCGGTACAGCTCACCACGCGGAGTGCTGGACGAACTCCGGTTGCGGAGCGTACGGCTGTGCCCCGGTGAATCGAGAAGGGGCCTTGCCCACAGCTGAGGTGATGAAGATTTCGTTCGATGAGTTGGAGCGGACCGCCCCGGCCCCGTCGATTCGCCCGATCATCATCAACAACCCGATTGCATTGGCCGACGAGCACCCCCCGCAGCGGCGCGGCCCCACGGGCCGCAGTGGTCTGGCCATCGCCGCCTTCATTGTGGGGGTGCTGAGCATTCCCGCCTTTGGAATTGTCACGGGTCCACTGGCGATGATTCTGGGACTGGCTGCGTTGCTGTCGCTGAAGCCCCGGCAGACGGGAGTGCTGTTCGCAGCCTCGTCGATCGTCCTGGGTCTGGGATCATTTGTGGGCTGGACAGTCTTCATGTTTCAGGGGCTTCCGATGTTGGGAGGTGGCGGGGGCCACGCTGATATCGCTTTGGAAGAGATCGAGGTCGATCCGCAAGACCTGGAGGGAGTCAGCCCCGAGATCGAACGAGCCATGCGATCGAATGTGTTGATCGAGGTCGGCTCCGGCTGGAAGGGGCTGATGGGGAAATCGATCGGCTCGGGAGTCATCCTGACCCGCAATGCCCAGTCCGTCCTGATCGTGACCAATCGGCACGTCGTCGACGAGAAATTTGCCGATGCTGGCGGTTCAGGTCTGGAAGACGCCCCAGTACCGGATACGGACTTGCGTGTCAAAATGATGGGTGAACCTCCGATCGCGGGTAAAGTGCTGTGGATCGCACCCCACGGGATTGACCTAGCGCTGGTGCAGGTCGCGATCGACTCCGACCAGATTGACTCGGCGATCTGGGAGCAGACTCCCCGCTTGGTGATCGGCAGCAAGGTGTTTGCCATTGGTAATCCGCACGGACTCGGCTGGAGCCATACGGCCGGGGATGTCTCCCAGATTCGGAGGCAGAACCAAGGCCCCATCGAGCTGAAAGTGGTCCAGACCAGCGCTGCCATCAATCCCGGTAACAGTGGCGGCGGACTGTACGACGACCACGGACATTTGATCGGCATCAACACCTGGACCCAGGACAAGCGCGTCGCCGATGGATTGGGGTTTGCCATCGGATTCCAAACGCTGCTCGAACTGGCCCCAGCGGTTTACAAACTCCCTACCTCGCAATCCGCGCAGCCATGAGTACCGTCCGATTACGCCGCCTGACCGCGGATTTTGACAAGCTCCAGGACTACGTCCGGTTGCACCCGCGCGTGAAGCTGATCCAGTTTAACGGCGACCCGCCCGAGCGTTTCCAACTGGAGTATCACATCCGCAGCTTGCGACAGATCGGCAATGAGTTGACATCGATCAAGAGCCACATGGTCGAGATCGTGTTGCCCCGGAATTATCCCCGCACGCCGCCTCAATGCCGGATGCTCTCACCCGTCTTTCATCCCAATATTGCCCCGCACGCGATTTGTGTCGGGGACCACTGGAGCGCGGGCGAGTCTCTGCAATCGATCGTGGTCCGCATCGGAGAGATGCTGGCGTATCAGAGCTACAACGTGAAGAGCCCTCTGAACGGAGAGGCCGCCCGCTGGGTGGAAGAACACGCTGACGAGCTGCCGCTGGATGATGTCAGCCTGCTGGTCGAGGAGCGAGACGAACCGGAGGGCGATGAGGAGGATCATCCGTTCGAGTTCGTCCCGCCGCCGATCCCCTCGCCTCGGCCCCCACAGGTCGTGATCGCACCACCGCCACGACCACGACCCGCTCCCACAGCCAGGGAGGAGACATCCGCTCAGGTGGCGACTCCCGAGAAGATCCCGACCTCGTGTACTTTCTGTGGGGCCAAATACCGCGTGCATGCCGCCCATCTCGGACGGAGTGTCGAATGCAAGTCGTGTCGCGAAACATTCGTGATTGCATAATGAAATCCTCTCCCACGTTTGAGAAGTCACCGCCTCTGGTCGAATCACTCGCCATGTCCTCCCCCGCAGCCATTCTGGGCGACATTTGGCTTCCCGAAACAGACTGTCCGGAGGAAGCGGATCACGCCGCACACCAATGGCGACTGCGGAGATCCCGACACTGGTCGATGTTGCGTCTGTGTGCATTCGTGGTGGTGCTGGCGTGTCTGCTGGAGGTGCGACCCGATCAACGAGTGCAATTCCGGTTTGGCCCGGAGTGGGCGTTACCCGAATCGTGTGGCAGTAAAATGTTGTGGGGCCGAGAGTGTCCCGGCTGCGGGCTGACACGCGGGTTCATCTGGCTCACGCGGGGGCAGGCGTGGACGGCGTGGAGCTTGAACCGGATGAGTTGGATTCTGGCCGGAGCCTTGCTGGTCCAGTTCCCCTACCGGGCCTGGGCGCTGGCCGATCTCCGAGACTGCCAGCACCGCGGCCTGCCACTCCCAACTCGCCGCTGGCCCACCTGGTGCAGCTGGGTGTTGATCGGCGGGCTGATTGGTGCGTGGGGCTTGAAACAATGGGGATTCTAGTTCGAATGACAGACCAAGATCTTCGTCATACCGTTCACCGGTTCCCCCACCTGGCGTTAGTCCCGCGACTCGACAAACGCCAGCCAGCCAAACCGCTCCGGCGTATGAAATGAACCACGCAAGGTCGGCGAGAAAGCCAGTCCAGCTTGGTGTTGGCGGTCGTGGCGATAGAAGTTGGCTCGCCAAGTGTCGCCCGTGTGAGGCCGCTCACCGCCCAGGGCTGACCAGGGGATGCGGACCTCGACCCGCCAGATGTGGGCGGCCTCGTCGATCGACACCACGGACTCCATTCCACTGGACCAGGCAAAATCCTTTTTTGTTGGCAGATCGACATCAAGGTCCAACTGCTCGCCGCTGGGAGCCCACTCGTATTCGGAGTAGCGGTGTACATGCCCCACATCGGGGGCGATGAACGCCTCGACCACATCGTTGTCCCACAGACCGATTCGCTCCTCCTTCTGAGTCGGCGAGAAAGTGCTCAACTGAGTGTACGGGGCTTCGAAGGCCAGATAGAGAAACTGATCCGACCAGAGAGCGCGGACCGGGGTACTCAGGTGGGGCCGGACCGACACGTCATGCGACTGGTACTCCAATCGCACCGGCAATGCCTTGGCCCACTCGGGTTCGGTCAACTTTCCATCCGGGACAAAGTCGTGATCCATGAACAATGCCGAAAGGGTCGGCAGCGGCAGCGACTTTGCCAGCAGCTTGCGGGCGTTGTCGAAGTAGACCTTGCGCAACACCTCGTGTGGCAGATCGATGCTACTGATATTCCAGTTCCCCTGGATCGGCGTCATGTGCGGCCAGTCCTTGTCCGTGGTTTCGAACCACCGCCAGCACTTCTCATAGAAAGCGACTGCGTCCGCAGCAGTCGGTTGATCCGCATCACCGCCGGATCCCAGAATCAGTTTGCCATAAACCATGAAGTCGGTCGCAAACAGGATGCGATCCTGATGCTTGATGAACAGCTTACGGACCAGGACTGGGTCGTGGCGTCCGACCTCGGGAATACGAGCTGCGATGTCGGCCAGCATGTTGGGTCGGCGGGTGAGGGCCGCATCGACCCACTCCAGTTCCTCGGGATTGTTGGCGAAGTGGACGCAGACGAATGTCGTTTGGGGATGCTTCGCAATGACACGGTCCAGGGCTTCCAACAGCTCCATCCGTGGCGGGTACTTCGTCGGGTCACCGAACCACCAGTTCTTGTGATCCTTCAGTTCGGTCCAGCGCTCGTTTGACTCGTCATACGGAAGCCAGAACGCCTCCGGATCGCCCACATGAATCGACACCGGCATTCCGAGTTCTCCGCACTTGGTCCACACGGCATCGAGCTTGGGATCGTCGATCTTAAGCAAGGTTCCCGACTTGTCTCGCAGAAACAGCCCCAGTCGTTTGAACTCCTTTAGGCCCGCCGCTCCCATCCGCTGTCCATCGATCACTTGCTGGGCGGCCTGTTCGCTCCACCCCGGTTCGTCCCACCCGGTATAGTCGATGAGCATCGAGTGAACGAACCGATCGGGAAACGCCTTGTCGGACACGAGCTTCACCGCCTCGAAGCCCGAGAGTTCGCCCTCCTGGTGCGCTGTCGTTCCCGCACCCAGATTCACTCCAATCCCCACACCCACTCGATCCAGAATCCCTACAGCCCGCTCGAACCGTTCGGGACGGCCCTCAAGGTGCAGATGCATGTCGATGATTCGCCGCTCGCGACGCCAGACTTCGGGGGAGAACGCCTCGGCCAGTGGATCCGGCAATGCGGCCTGTGGATCGGCAGCTTGCGCTGCACTGATGATCGCCAGTGTCGACAGACAAGCCAGCCATATCCGAGCGGAGTCTTGCATGAGCGTTCCTGGGGTGCTGGGTGTTGGGTACTATCCGGTGAAATGTGATGATCGAGCCAGAGCCTGTCATGCCAGCCCATCAACTGCTGGACCCAGCATGAACTGTACGAGTTGTGATCGCAACCCTCTCCACAGCTCCACAGCTCGACCAGATGCCATTCCGTTGAATCATCTATCAGGCTTACGTACTGTTACCCAGTCGCGTACCTCGATGGGAGACCGTAATGCGATTGCTCGCTGTTCTATGTGTTGGCGTCTGTGGTTCGGTGGCTCAAGCTGCGAACCTTCCCAAAGTTCCCGATGGCTACACCATTGAGCGGGTCACGACCCCGGAGCAGACGCTGCACCCGATGATGGGGTGCTTCGACGACGAAGGGCGGCTGTACATCGCCGAGAGTGCCGGAACCAATCGTCCGGCAGCCGAGTTACTCAAAGACCCGCAGGATTTGATCCGGGTTCTCGAAGACACCGATGGCGACGGGAAGTTCGACAAGTCGACGGTCTTTGCCGACAAGCTGGCCTTTCCGCAAGGAGTGCTGTGGCATCGCGGGGCGGTGTATACGTGCAGCTCGCCGTATCTTTGGAAGCTGACAGACACCGATGGCGATGGCATCTGTGACGACCGAAAGATCCTCGTGAAGTCGTTCGGGTTTAGTGGGAACGCAGCTGACATCCACGGGCCGTTTCTGTCGCCGGATGGTCGGCTGTGGTGGTGCGATGGTCGGCATGGGCATGAGATTCGGAGCGATGAGAAAGGGAATCTCGGTGGTGAGGACACAGCTGCGACCACGCCGCCCAAGCCCGAGCCGGGTCTGCCGAATGAGGCGGGCGAATTGATCTCGAAGGGAAAGGCGGCCCGCATTTTCTCGTGCCGCCTCGACGGGACCGACCTGCATGTCCATGCGGGCGGCGGGATGGATAACCCGGTCGAGGTCGACTTCCTGGAGACCGGCGAGGCGCTCGGAACGGTGAACCTGTTCTACGATGGACCGCGTGGCGATTGCCTCGTCCACTGGGTCGAAGGCGGCGTCTATCCGCGCTACGACCAGCAGGCGTGCATCGACGAGTTCCCCTCGACCGGCGACCCGCTCGGCCCGGTCCACAACTACGGCCACGTCGCCGTCAGCGGCTTGACCCGTTACCGGTCCGATCAGTTCTTCGGCCCCATCGACGAAGAGAACCCGAAGCACAACTTCTTCGTGACCCAGTTCAATACTCACAAGCTGGTCCGCACGATCGTCAGCCGCGAAGGAGCCAGTTTCAAAGCCGAGTCGCACGAAGATTTTTTGGTATCCGACAACCCCGACTTCCACCCGACCGATGTGGTCGAGGACGCCGACGGGTCGCTGCTGGTGATCGACACCGGCGGCTGGTTCCGCATCGGCTGCCCGAACTCGCAGGTCGCCAAGCCGGACATTGCCGGGGCGGTGTACCGGATTAAGAAGGTCGGGAAGCATGAGGTCAAAGACCCGCGCGGGAAGGAGTTGGCGTGGGACACGTTGCTCCTGGAAGGGACACTGAGTGCCATTGGTGACCCGCGCCCCGCGGTCGCACAACAAGCCATGGATCGACTGCGAACCATCGTGTTCGAACATGAGTCGGGGATTGAGTATCTGCGTCGCCTCGATCCCCAACGTCGATCCAAGACGGAGCCCATAGCCACATTGCCAGCAGTCACATGGCAACGGGTCGCTGCTGCACTCTCCGAGGCCAAAGTCGCTCCCCCCACATTTCGAGACAACACGATCATTCCGTCCAAAGATCAACGCCATCGACTGGGAGAGATTGCCACAGAAATCGCGTGGAAGGAGCAACCACTGGAAGTCAGAGTCTCCTACTCCCGGATGCATGAAAGATGGAATCGCTTTCTATGGAATCCATTCCAGTCGATGCAGGGGACTCCCCGGAATTGGCATCCTGCCGAAGCGAGGGCCTGGTACGAAGGAGGGACGCTCTCTGAAGACCAGTATGCTCCGCACATGCTCGCGCTCACAATGAAGGTCTGGTCAGAGCAGGGAAAGGATGACCGCGTACTCGAACACTCACTGATCTATGGTCTGATCCACTCTCAGACTCCCAAGACCATCGAGGAGTATTTGAAGACCTCAAATCCAGGGCAGTGTCGAATTGCACTACTCGCCCTCGACCAGATGCCAGACTATCTGCTGACACGCGAGCAAGTCCTCCCAC
>JANOKO010001146.1:0-3765 GCA_031419335.1 Planctomycetota bacterium | reverse complement strand
ATGTCGTTCTCGCCACTCGGGCAGGATGACCGACAACCGGTCGAGGAGCAGTCGCCGCAGCCGTCCATAATCCCGGGCGAGGTAGTCCATCTGGGGAGCTGGGAACTGGCGATCTGGGCAGGACGACTCGTCGATATCAGTCAGGTCGCCCTGGGAAGAGGGGAACCGAAACTCGGCGACGGAGAAGCGGGGATCGATGTGCGATGCTTGGGGGTGCTTGAACTTCAGGCGATAGCGGGAGGAGTCGACATCTCCGGAGAGAGTGAGTGTGAGTTTGTTCGCATCTTTGGGACAGGGCGTCGAACACGTGACCTTGAGCCGCGATGAATACCGGCCTCCCTCAATCTCGAACGCCTCTTTCGCGGGAGGGTCATCGGCAAACGCATGCTGGAAGTAGACCGTCAGGGATTTCGCTGTCCCGCTCTCATGAGCGGACGCTTGGACATGGTCAATGCCGTTGTAGACGCACGGAGTCTGTCCCTGCACCCGCAGGCGACGCCGATCGTCGGTACAAACCAGCAATGGTTCCTTCATCGACCCAGACTCCGTTCAAAGGTCTCGGTCAGATCCTCGCCCGTCCGCAACAGCGTATAGCTCAATTCGATGCTCAAGATTTCGTTGTGTGCCAGAACTTCCAAATGCCGCACTTCGATCAGATCGCCGAGGCAGGACTGTAAGCCCGCTTGAATACTGGCCTCCAATGTCGCCGCCAGACCGACGCTGTTCGGAGCGAAAATCAAGTTCAATACGCCGCTGCCAAAGTCGGGTCGGTTCAGCCGTTCACCGGGAGCTGTGAATAGAAACTCTTCGATCATCTGCCGCACATGGCGCGGAGTGTCGCACACCGCAGTGCGTCCACGGTTGTCGAATTTCAGGGGGAAGTGCATGTGCAGAGCCATCAAGTGCCCACAACTCGTGTTTGGGTGGTAACGACCCGCATCGGCAAACCCGTCGCGACACAGGTCGACTGGCTGTCAAACAACACGACGGGTTGGGCCTGTGCGAAGACCCGCGTCGCGACCAGCGTCCACTGTCCCGTGGCGCAAAACGGTGCTGGCACTGCCGCTTGGGGGCAGCCCGCAATGACGTAGGGGATCGGCAGTGTCACCACGGGCTGGCCACTGACCAGGACGCGCGGAATGGCGGATGTCGGCTGCGCGGGTGCCCCATGCGAGCAGATGACACTGGCTCCGATGTGAACGATGAATCCTGGCATGTGAACGTCTCCCGACCGACCGCTACATCACCGTCAGCGCCCCGCTGTTGATGTCGACGATGTTGCCAATCATGGTGATCGTGGCTCCTTTGCCATTGGTGATCGTGATCCCCAGATCGGTGATCGAGATCATCGCCCCCGTCAGAGTCTTAAGCTGGATTCCCCCCGTGGGACCGGGGAGGTCAGAGATCGTGAGACTGTTTTGCAGTGGCGTTTGCAGCGTAATGGCCGGGATCAGAGGGGGAACTTCTTTGGTGCGATTGGGCACCTCGTGCGCCGCCCAGAAGCAGCCGGTCCAGATCGGGTAGTCAGGGTCTCCTTGCTCGAACTCGACCCACACTCCCGCACCCACGAGTGGCACCGAGAAGATCCCCATTTGCATGCCACCCACGGGCAGGCTGGGCATCGCCCATGTCAGCAGCGGCATCGGACCAAACTCCGGCACCGAGACTTGGATGCGTCCCAATCGCTGGATATCCACATTGTTCACCACGGCGCCCCGGTACTTGCCGTAGTACAGGCGCTCGGTGCTGTGACGCGAAGCGGGAGCGAGCATGCTGGAGGACATCGGTAGAACACTCCTCAGTTCATGATCATGGGAGCCAGGGGAAGTGTGGAAACGAGACCGTCCCGCTTCAGTTGGAAGCTCTGTGTGTACTTGCCGCGTTCGATCGAGTGGGACACCTGATCGACGTAGTACAGACCGTCATACGGAGCCGTCGCGCCCCGCACGGAGACCAGGTTCTTGGCCTTCATGACATGTCCGTATCGCATGACGTTCAGTGATCCTTTGGCTGTCACAGTGTCCTGGACTCCACTCGATTGTGCGAAGCCCTGCACCAGCGCATCCACGAAACTCTTCTTCGACGTATTTGCGACTCGCGACGTTTTCCGAGCTGCGGGTCGCACGATTCCCATCGGCGGGTTGAAGGGACTGAACGCCGGGATCGGGATGGGGATCGACAGCTTCGTCGTCTCTTCCTGAATGTAGACGACCGGCTGTTCGTATTGTTCGGCGTTCACGGTGAAGTTCATCGACTCGACATTGCGATGCACGTCCATGTCGGCATTCAAGGGGGGCTGGGGCAGCCCCAGTCGGATCGTGGGGCCCCAGTAGGCCAGGTTTGAACCGGGGACGGGACCGGGGAGGATGAAGAACTCATTCCCCACTTCTCGGGCCAAGTACTGGATATATCCCAGATCGGTTCCGCGATGTTCCGGAGTTCGTTTCATCGGATCGGGCACGCCGTTCCCCAGGGAAGGCACAACCAGCGGAATGATTCCGTACTTCAAATACTTCGCCAGAATCGCCGCAACTCGTAGAGTGGGGGGCATGCCGGGATATTTCACTAGATTGGACAGATCGTCACGATCCATCGCGACGGCAACACCCTCCCCCTGAATGATCAATCGCGGCTGAGGGCTGGATGTGTCGACTTGATGATGGACGACAATGCCATCGGCGATCACATGGGGGATGCCCCGCAGTGTGGCGATGAGAATGACTCGAAAGTCGGGAAGGTTCATCCCCTGCACGGTCAGTAGTGTTGGCAGGGGAGAGCGCTTGTCGAGGACAAACTTCAACTCGAACCCATGCTGGTCGCCCGTCTGCGCACTCACCGATTCCAGAGAGTCAATGAACACAGATGGCAGTGGAACGGGGAACACTGGCCCGGCGAGAATCGTCAGTTGCAGTCCCTTAAGCATGTGCCATTCCCGAGAAGCCATCGGGCAGTGTGATCCGTATCCCCTGCCCCGGAGTTTCCGTGAGTTCATCGGGGCGAATGGCTCCATTGGCGTCACAAAGTCGCCAATACAGTTCTGGGTCTCCCAGATAGCGAGCCGTCACGTTGTCCAGTCGTTCGCCCTCAACCACGGTATGGGTCAGCAGTTCGACATGCCGCTCGGGCGCAGGAATAAATCGGCGAGATAGGTAAGCCGTCTCCTGACCCTGAGCATCGACCAGCCGCTCAATCGGCAGGCCGTGATAGCGGCTGTTGGGAGGATAAAGGCTCTGCTCAATCGAGCCGGGCCGAGGGACCACCGGGAGAAAGGGATTCATACGGGAATACCTCCGATACCGAGCGAGCGAATATCGCCACCCAGGAACTGATCGGCGAGCCGTTCCTTCGATTTCTGGTAGACCATGTAGAGGTTGCCACCCAAGTGCCCATGCCCCAGATCACTCACGCTCAGGACTCGCATTCCCAGGCTGACCTGCGCGCGAATCGGATTGAGGTCCGTGTCGAAGAACTCTTCGTTGACCTTATAATCCGTCAGTCGCACGGGAACGATGCGCGACCGCCCCCACACAAACACCGACAACGGAGCTTCGATCGAAGCAATCTCCAGGGTTCCTAGATTCTGGATGCTGTGTGTCTGCTCCAGCTTGCTGCTGTGCGGGTAGATCATGCTCTCGAGCGCGCACAATTGGGGTTGGATTCCAGACTGCGTCGTCACGCGATTCTGATCGGGAGACTCCAACTGATCGGTGGCGTCGATCGTGGCTTCCAGTTGAATGGTCTCGATGGGTGGCCCGGTCAGTCGCA
>JANOKO010001145.1:0-7116 GCA_031419335.1 Planctomycetota bacterium | reverse complement strand
GCAGTTGCCGAAACGCCAGTTCGAGGGCCCCAACCCCCTCGGGGATCAATTCATGGACGACCAGTTGATAGGTTCCTCGAGCCGGGTAGAGGTCCAGTTGCCCGATGGCGACGACCTCCAGTCCGTCCTTGAGTTTGAACTTCAACAGGCGGGCGGTTTCTCGCCACAAAACCGCCCGCAACTGGGCGCGACTGTCCTTGAGCGTCAAGAAGACATGCCCGTTGGCGCTCCGGCTGACGTTAGAGACCTCGCCCCGTACGGCCACCAGGGGGAAGTGGTCCTCGACGTGTGACTTCAGCAGCCCGGATAGCTCTGAGACGCTCAGGATGGGGATTTGCTGTGGCACGCGGGAGACTCACTCGCAAACCAGGCCGGAGTACAGTTTCCCAGCCGGTCCAGGCTTAATCCTGAGAAAGACAGACGAAAAGCCTGTCATACGACACCGCCTCACAGCCCGCGCGACAGCAGGAACAGCCCTAGCAGAATCAAGGCCATGAAGAACAAGATCTGCACGAACAACCGCACCGACTTCCGCAAGATCGTGGGCGTGGACTCATAGCGGGTGGCTGTCCAGACGAAGCTGACGACTGCGGCCAGTGGAACGAGGTTGAGGGTATACATCATGTTTCGACCTTGCGGGGAGGGAGTCTGCTAGACATAGATTAGACAGCGGGCGAGGGAGTCGGGGGAGTCGTTTCATCGTTGTACCCATACGCTGGCCCCTCGACAGCATCCCAGATGGCCAGCAGGTTCATTAAACCAGCCACCCACACGAACACCATCGCCAGCTCCTGGAACTTACCTCGATCGCGATGCCACTCGGCTTCCTCGGCTTGGTCAAGTGGGCAGGCGAACCAATTGAGAAATGGTCGGGGAACGGTCCCGGTCAGTTCTCCGATGTATTGGTCATTGTCGTTCACCACAGTGGCCGTCAGGGAGTTTCGACGAGCGGATCGAATCGGCACTCCCAATTTGGCATTGTCATCCAGCTTGAGCGTGATCGGTTGTCCGTTGAGTGTGCCCGAGAACGTACCCGCAATGGCCGGGCCAAAATCGCTCTGCGCGGGCACGAGAGAGACCGTTCCGGAGACCTCTCCCGATTGGTTGCCCGTCGGTTCACGCAAATTCACCGAACCAGTGAAGGCGAATTCCTGCGGACCGGAGATGGTGTCGGGGGACTGATTTCCTTCCCCGTAGTACCTTTCGGACTGATAGAGTGCCCACAGTGCGGGAAGGCCCACTCCCGCTTGCCCGCCGAATTTCAACACAACGGCTATCCGGGCTTTTTTCTCAATCGGCGGACCTTGAAGTGCCTTCCAGTCCGACATCGCCATGCCGGTCCACCACGACCCCCAGACACCGATGGCAAACACGAACGACTTAAAGAATCGCTTCTGGTAGAAGTGTCCGGCACCGGGGCACAGAAATGCCAGCACCCCGGCGAGCAACCGGTTCTTCAGATTCACGTTGTGGACTGGTGAGGTCATGGTCGGGCACTCGAAAACTGGAGAAGCAGCAGAAGTCGAATTCTAGGGATCTGCAGTGGCAAGAGCTAGGTGCGACCCCATTCGGGAAAAACTCTGGTCGCATCCCAGCGTGTTCCACGCAAACGCCAGTTGAGTTGCCGCAGCGACTTCGTTCCGGAGGTATTTCGGAGCAATGGGGCTAACTCCCGGGGTCGCTGGTCCTCTGTGACCTGAACCGGCGACTCATCGAGTGGTACAGCCCCGGTTGGCAGCGACTTCCAATTGATCCCAATCGTAATCCAACCTATGGTGATCGCATCGCCGAAGCAACACATGTTATCTCCACGTTCAGGAACATGCCCTATGAGCAGTTCAGCCCATCGGTATTTTGAACAGGCAGCCACCCTTTTGGGCATGGGGGCCAGTGAGCAGAAACTGCTGCTCACGCCTCTCCGCGAGGTCCGCGTGCAGGTCGCCATGCGGATGGACGACGGCCAACTCGCCACATTCACCGGCTACCGTATTCAACACGACAAAGCTCGTGGGCCCATGAAGGGGGGCTTGCGGTATCACCCCGAGGTCAACTCGGAGGAGGTACTCGAACTCGCCTCGCTGATGACTTGGAAGACGGCTGTGGTCGACCTGCCTTACGGTGGGGCCAAGGGCGGGATCTCGGTCGACCCCAAGACGCTCAGCCCCGTCGAACTCGAGCGCATCACCCGCAAGTTCATCGACGAGATTCACGAGGTCATCGGCCCGGACCAGGACATCCCGGCTCCTGACATGGGGACCAATGCTCAGGTCATGGCCTGGATCGAGAACCAATACGAAAAGTACCACGGCTACAGCCCCGGCTGCGTGACAGGGAAGCCGGTCGAGATGCATGGAATCGATGGCCGCGAGGAGGCCACCGGCCGCGGCGTGGCGATCATCCTGCAAGCCACGCTCAAGCGGCTTAACCGCCCGCTGAAGGGGATCAGCGTCGCGGTCCAGGGGTTCGGGAACGTCGGATCATTCGCCGCGAGAATCCTGCACGACATGGGGGCCAAGGTCGTCGCGGTGTCGGACGTGCTGGGAGGCATCTACAATGCCCAGGGGCTCGACATTCCGGCCCTGCAAACGCATGTGGCCAAGCCCTCCGAGAAAGTGTCATCCTTCCCCGGCGGCACTCCGATCATTAACGCCGAACTCCTGGCCTGCGATGCCGAGGTCTTGATCCCCGCAGCCCTGGGCGGCGTCCTGACCGGAGACAACGCATCGAGCGTTCGGGCTCGGATCATCATTGAGGCCGCCAACGGTCCGACCACTCCCGAAGCGGATGAGATCTTCAACCAGCGAGAACTCCTCGTCGTCCCCGACATCCTCGCCAACGCGGGCGGCGTCACTGTCAGCTACTTCGAGTGGGTCCAGAACCGCCAGCACTTCAAATGGGAGCTGGTCGATGTCCGCGAGAAACTGGCCAAGCAGATGACCCGCGCGTTTGACGATGTGTGGAACATGGCCACAGAGAAGAGGGTACCCTTGCGCACGGCGGCATATCTGCTAGGTGTCGGACGAGTGGCGCGAGCCACCAAGCTCGCTGGAATGGAGTAACCACCGGATTCGCCTACCATTTCGAAGCATGCCGACTGTCACAGGAGTTCCTCCACAGGAGTTCCTCCCCAGAGTGGCCGAATGCCGCATCGGCGAACACAGTGCAGTAGGTGGCAATCTGTTCAGACACCCTCTGGCTCCTCACTCCCCCCGGGAGTGAGTGTGTATGTCCAGACGCTTCCCGAAACCTTACGAATCCGGACAGTTGTCACGAAAACACGAAACCTGAGCGTGCCCGAATCGTGAATACATGCTATGACTCGTGTTCGCATCGACAGAGCGACCTCTGAAACCGCCGCCGCTCCCTGGCTGCCTCATTTCTCACTGTGGACGGACTTCGTGATGACTCGAAGTGTTGTGATCGCTGCGCTCGTTCTGGCTGTCGTAGGTGGCTCGCTCAAGGCAGCTGATGCCTCCAAACCAGTGGCTCCGTTCACACTGCATGACATTCGTGGCGCGAGCGTGAACTCGGTCGATTTCGCTGATGCCAAATGTCTGGTGGTGGCGTTTCTGGGGACCGAGTGCCCCTTGGCTAAGCTGTATGGGCCTCGCTTGCAGTCTCTGGCGAGCGAGTATGAACCCCGGGGGGCGAAATTTCTGGCGATCAATGCGAATCAACAGGACTCGATCTCGGAGATCGCTGCCTATGCCAAGCAGCACGGGATTCTATTTCCCATCCTTAAAGACCCGGGACAGAGCGTGGCTGACCAATTCGGGGCCGCGCGAACGCCCGAGGTGTTCGTCCTGGATCCGTTGGGAACCGTTCTCTATCGCGGGCGGGTCGACGATCAGTACATTGTCGGCATCCAACGCGATGCTCCTCTGAGAGCCGATCTGCAAATGGCCTTGAATGAAATCTTGTCCGGCCAGCCGGTCAGCGTGGCGAAGACGGAGCCGGTTGGCTGTCTGATTGGGCGTGTGCGAGAGCCGAAATCCGGTAGTACAGTGACCTGGTCCAACCAGATTTCCCGCATTGCTCAGGCTCACTGTGTCGAATGCCATCGTCCAGGCGAAATCGGGCCGTTCCCACTGCTGACCTATGAAGATGCCCAAGGCTGGGGTGATATGATCGCCGAGGTTGTCAGCGATCGCCGGATGCCTCCGTGGCATGCTGACCCGGCGCACGGCAAGTTTTCCAACGACCGGAGTCTCTCGACGGAAGACCGAGACCTGATTCTGGTGTGGGTCCAAAACGGCTGCCCGGAAGGGGATCGTGCGCAGCTGCCTCCGGATCGCCAGTTTACGGAAGGCTGGCAATTGACGCAGGAGCCCGATTTGATCGTGCCCATGCGGGACAAGCCGTTTTCAGTTCCGGCCAGTGCGGGACCGGAAGGGGTCGCTTACCAGCACTTTGCGGTCGACCCGAAGCTCAAGAGTGATAAGTGGATTTCAGAGATGGAAGTCGTGCCTGGCAATCATGCCGTGGTCCACCACATCATCGTTTTTATTCAGCCCGAGGGGAAGAAGCAGAAGAACCAAGGCGAGTTTCTCTGTGCGTACGTCCCTGGTGCGCGACCCAAACCGCTGAGTGAGGGACACGCCAAGAAAATCAAGGCTGGTTCGTGGCTGCGGTTCCAGGTTCACTACACGCCGAATGGGTCACCTCAAGAAGACTTGAGCAAGGTCGGAATGATCTTCGCCGACCAGAAGTCCATCACTCATCAAGTGCTGACCACCGAAGTGATCAACACACGATTCTCCATCGAACCCGAGAAGGACAACCAGATCTTTACTGCGGTCAGTCAACCCTCTCCGATCGAGATCACAATGATTTCGATGGCCCCGCATATGCACCTGCGCGGGAAGGCATTCAAGTATGAATTGGAATTGACGGACGGCACAAAGCAGACGCTTTTGAACGTGCCGAAGTACGATTTCAACTGGCAGACGAACTACCGTCTGGCGGAACCACTGACCATCCCGGCGGGTGCCCGGCTGCACTGCACAGCGGTCTATGACAATTCGACGAACAACCCTGCCAACCCCGATCCGACAAAGACGGTCACGTGGGGCGATCAGTCCTGGGACGAGATGATGCTGGGGTATTTCGATCTCCTGGTACCGCGTAGCCTGACTGACCAGAAGTCACTGCGCACGGCAGTGAACCCCGAGAATATCATCGCCCGCTTTGATCAGGACAAGGACGGAAAGATCTCTCGCACCGAGGCCAAGGGGCATGAGATTCTGGATCGCGGTTTCGCACTCGGCGACACAAACAAAGATGGCTACCTCGATAAGCCGGAAATTGACAAGGCGATCGACAAGATTCGCAAGGCGATCAAGTAAGCCCAGCGACAAGCATTGGGCGACCGGTCGGCTTTCACGGACCGTGCGCCTCACACACTTCCGGCGACGCAATACGGCCCGGCTGACATCAGACGCTCACCAGGGGTGACATCTCTTACCCGATGAATTCCAGCTGGACCGGGTTCGGGATGATCCCCGCCTCGTAGCCGCGCTTGAGCAACAGAGCCACCGCTTCCCGTCCGCGCGGGCCGAAGTCGATCGTCCAGTCGTTGACGTACATACCGACGAACTTGTCGGACTTGGCCCGGTCGAGGTCGCGGCCGTACTGCATGGCGTGGGTCAGGGCCTCATCGCGGTGCTTCAGACCGTACTCGATGCTCTGCTTGAGCAAGGCCGTGACATCGGCCATCGCCTGGTGCCCCAAGTCCTTGCGGATCGCATTCCCGCCCAGCGGCAGCGGCAGCCCAGTCTCACGCATCCACCAGACACCCATGTCTTCAATGAGCGACAGCCCCTGATTCTGGTAGGTCAGTTGGCCCTCGTGAATGATGAGCCCCGCATCGACCTCGCCGCGTTCGACGACATTCAGGATCTCATCGAACGGCACGACCACGTACTCGACGTTCCCACCGCGTTCCCCCTTCGGCACAGCCTTGAGTCCCGCCTGCCCCAGCCACAACTGCATCGAGAGAAACGCCGTGGTGAGTGTCCCCGGCACGGCGATCGTCTTCCCCTTGAGGTCGGCCACGGTCCCCGGCTGACGTGCCACGACCATCGGCCCGTAATTGTCCCCGATGCTCGCCCCGCACGCACACAGGGCGTACGTGTCGGTCATATACGCATACCCGTGCAGGCTCACCGCCGTGAGTTCCAGCTCCCCTTTGAGGGCTCGGCGGTTGAGGGTCTCGATGTCCTGGAGTTCGTGCGTGAACTGATACTGACCGGTGTCGATCTTGTCGTTGGCCAGGGCATGAAACATGAACGCATCGTCCGGATCGGGGCTGTGACCGACGCGGATGAGTTGGCGGGAAGACATCGAAGACCTTTCGGGAGGAGGGGCGCTGGAGTGGATTCGTAGCCTGGACCCCCAGGTCCGGGCGAAACGGACATCGGCGTCCGTTCGACGCCAGACCCACTCCAGCCATCGTGAACTGCTCCAGCGAGCGAGTTCGGAAGGTAGCCGAGTCCTCCCGGCGAGACAAGGAGGTGAAGCGACGCCCGACATGACTTTCCGACCGCATTCCCAATCGACTTTCAACTCAACAAATGACCAGATGAGACTCGTTGTTTGCGAATCACACTTGACTGTCAGTCAATTGCCGCCGACAATGGTCGTGCGTTCTTCTTGTTGGTGAAATCAGAATGATCCTCGACATGCCGAGCCAATGGAAAGAGTGTGCCTTCCTCATCCCCATTCGACGCGACACCATCCTCAGCGATGGGGAACTGCACTCCACAGAGGCTTGGGAGTGGGTGAGAGACGAACTGTTTGTGAGATTCGATGGGGTCACGCAGGCTCCCGGACTCTACTCCGGAGCCTACCGTGATCCCGACACGGGAGAACGGGTCAACGATGAATCGCGGCGATTCATCGTGGCGCTCCCCGAAGAACGATTCGAGGAACTCAAGGTGAGGCTGCGAATCGCCTGTGAAGTGTTCCAACAGAAGTGCATCTACCTGAGCATCGCAGGCTCGGTTGAACTGGTTTCACCATGAGCACCTATCTCGACCTGCGTGGCAAAACGATCAACCTCTCAACACTGGATCGGGAGGAGTTGCTGCTGTTTCAACGGCTGCAAGCCGACGCGGA
>JANOKO010001144.1:0-1163 GCA_031419335.1 Planctomycetota bacterium | reverse complement strand
CGATGTGGGAGCGAATTCACAGGGGAACCTGTTTTATTCGATGAAGAAGGTCCAAGGGACTCCTTGGCAGAAGGTGATCTCGCTGAAGTCACTGGCCGAGAACCTCGATATCCTGATGCGAACAGCCGACGCGATCGGCTTCGCGCACGCGCGCGGCATCGTCCATCGCGACCTCAAGCCTGAGAACATCATGCTCGGGGAGTTCGGCGAAGTCCTGGTCATGGACTGGGGCCTTGCTCACCCGCTCAAGGGGTTTCGCAAGTCACGCAGCATCACCAGTTCCGCCTCGATGGGGGGAACGCCCGCCTACATGGCACCGGAAATGGCAACCGGTCCCATCGACAAGATCAGTCCCGCGAGCGACATCTACCTCCTCGGCGCGATCTTGTACGAGATCCTCACCGGCTTACCGCCTCACGTATCCAAGAACGTGATGAAGTGATTGATGGCCGCAGCCCGGAACGATATTGCCCCGACCGAGAAATCAGGAGAACTCGTGGACATCGCTCTCAAAGCGATGGCCACTGAGCCCAAAGATCGCTATCCGGACGTGAAGGCGCTGCAGTCGGCGATTCGCGATTATCAATCGCACTCGGAAAGCGTACTGCTCTCTTCGCGGGCCGAAGATGATCTCCAAGAAGCGAATCAGACGGACGACTATCTGCACTATTCGCGGGCTCTGTTCGGCTTTCAGGAAGCCCACGAACTCTGGTCGGGGAACAAGCGGGCCGCTGCGGGAGTCTCGCAAGCCCAGCTGGCTTACGCCGGGAGTGCGAAGCGTAAGGGGGACTTCGACCTCGGTCTATCACTGTTGATCGCCGGACACCCCGAGCACTCTCCCTTACGAAAAGAGCTGCTCGATGCTCAGCAGGACCGGATTGCTCGACAGCGGCGGCTGGTTGTCCTTAAACGAGCCGCCATCGGGCTCGTTGCGGCGGTGTTTGTGATCGTCAGTGGCGCGGCGGTGTGGATTCGCTCGGAGCAAACGAAGGCAGTGGCTGAAGCGACTCGCGCGACGAAGGCGGAGGCCGTGGCTGTCCAGGAAGCCACTCGTGCGACCAGTGCGGAGAAAGTCGCCCTCAATGAAAAGGCAAAAGCAGTCGCCGCCACCGAAGAAGAAAAGAAGGCGAAAATGCTCGCCCTCGCCGCGGAGAAGGAAGCCG
>JANOKO010001143.1:0-1357 GCA_031419335.1 Planctomycetota bacterium | reverse complement strand
ACCAGTTCGGGGGCGATGAGGAGAAAATCGGACATCAATGGGCCTCCCCTGCGCCATGCGCGGATGCAGGGTTTGGTATGGCGGTCGGGCTGCCAACGGTCAGAGTCAGCTGCGGCCAAAGCGTCTGTAAGTCCGGCGAAGATGTCACATCCAGTGGCCGAGTCTGGTCTCAATACGATTGAACTGACCGAAGAGGCAGTCAAGCGACTGGGGCTGCTGACAGCTGTGGCTGAGACGCGTTCGATGGTTCGGACGCGGCCCTATGGGGCGGATGTTGTCTTGCCTACGGGGGCGACGGTGATCGTCTCGGCTCCGCTGGCAGGGACGCTGAAGCCAGCGGATGGGCCGAGTCTGTTTCAGGTCGGCCAGCGGGTTCCAGAAGGTCATCCGCTGTTGAAACTCTTGCCATTGCTGTCGCCTGAGCGGTCGGTGCTGACGCCTGCTGAAAGGATTCGTTTGGCGGAGGCCAAGAATGCCTTGGCTCAATCCCAGATCGATGCGGAAGGGCAGGTCCAGCAAGCGTCCGTTCAGAGGGAAGCGGCCCAAGTTGCCTTGGCACGGGCGGAGAAGCTCCTCAAAGACATGGCCGGTTCGGCGAGGATTGTGGATGAGGCGAAGGCCCAGTTGCAGCTCACCGAGAAAGCTTACGCGGCGACTCAGTCTCGCAGACAACAGATTGATAGTGTTAAGTTCGACGAAGAGGCTGGGACACTGGAAACGCTGTCCATTCCGTCCCCGTTGACTGGGATCATCCGGACCACGCTGGTTCGTCCCGGAGAGATGGTCGCAGCGGGGGCTCCGCTGTTTGAGGTCGTCCAGGACGATGTGCTGTGGGTGAAAGTTCCGGTTTATGTGGGGGAGCTCGATGAACTCGACCTCGAACAATCGGCTCGGTTGACACTTCTCAGCGGGCGGCAATCCGGGTCCGATGTCCTCGTGAAGCCCGCTGCACTGCCACCGACAGCGGTGCCATTGGCGGCAGCTGTGGACCTCTATTTCGAATTGCCGAATCCTGATCGAAAGTACCAACCGGGACAGAAGATTTCGGCGCATCTGACCTTAAAGGGAGAGGCTCAGCAAGTCGCCATCCCCTGGTCCGCTGTCTATCACGACATTTACGGCGGACAGTGGGTCTACGAGCAGACGGATGACCGGCACTTCGTGCGTCGCCGCGTGGAGGTCGGTTGGATTGATGGCGAGTGGGCAGCCGTCACGCGGGGCCTGCAGCCCGGCGTGAAGGTCGTCACGGCAGGCGTGGCCGAGATCGCGGGAACTGAGTTTGGATTCGCGAAGTAGGCGCCCGGACACCCTCTCCACATCACGACTGTTCGAGTGAGATCCCATGGGTTGGTTAGTC
>JANOKO010001142.1:0-7644 GCA_031419335.1 Planctomycetota bacterium | reverse complement strand
GAGGGGGTGACCTGGGATGCCGGTGAAGAGAAGCACTCCGCTGCGTTCACCATCGCTGGGAAGAGATACGACGTGTCTTTCGACACGCCGCTGGAAGAACGCATGGATTTGCGAACCACAGCCAATTGGGTCATCCGCCCTCGGCTTTTGAAACTGCCAGGGATCGCCGAAGTGATCCTTTTGGGAGGCGATGTCAAGCAGTATCAAGTGCTGGTCGATCCTGACAAACTTCAGGAATACGATGTCGCATTGCAAGAAGTCGAATCAGCGATCACGTCCAACAATCTGAATGCCAGCGGGGGCTTCCTGGAAGAGGGTCAATCCGAACGTCCCGTCCGTGTGATTGGGCGGTTGGGGCCAAATCCTGCCAAGGTCATCAGCGATCTGAAGCAGGTCGTCGTTAAGGTGAATGCGGACCGTTCCGTGTTGCTGGGAAGTGTCGCGGAGATCGTGGAGGGACCAGCTCCCAAGCGGGGCGATGGCAGTATCGATGGGCATCCTGGGGTGGTCATCACGATCGTTAAGCAGCCGCATGCTGACACTCGGATGCTGACCGAAGAAGTAAAAACGGCGATGCGCGAGGCTGAATCCGCACTGCCCGCTGATGTTGTTGTCGAAACCAATCTGTTTCAACTCAAGAGTTTCATTGACCGGGGCGTCTACTATGTCGAGGAAGCCCTCGTCATTGGGGCCGTGCTGGTCATTATTGTGTTGTTTCTGTTCCTGCTGAACATTCGCACGACGTTCATCACCCTGACCGCGATCCCGTTGTCACTGGTGATCACCACCCTGGTCTTTCGAATCATCAGCAAGGTGACAGGCCAAGAACTGTCCATCAACGTCATGACCTTGGGCGGTATCGCCGTCGCGATGGGAGAATTAGTCGACGATGCCATCGTCGATGTGGAGAACATCTTTCGGCGACTCGGAGAAAACGCCGTCGCTGCGGTCCCGAAACCCGCCTTGCTGGTCGTGTACGAGGCGAGCAAAGAGATTCGGTCGGCCATTGTGTTTGGAACTGCCGTCGTCATCCTCGCGTTCCTGCCTCTGTTTGCCTTGTCAGGGGTGGAAGGCCGACTGTTTGCGCCGCTGGGGATCGCCTACATCGTCTCCATTCTGGCTTCACTGGTCGTCTCCCTGACGGTCACGCCAGTGCTGTCGTACTACCTTTTGGCAGGCTCGGTCACAGCACACAACCACGGTGACAGTTGGTTTTTGAAGGCTTTGAAATGGTGTGCGGGGATCCTGATTCGGTTCAGTATGCGGCATGCGATGCCACTGCTCCTGTTGACCTGGATATTCGTCGGTCTGAGTGTCTGGCAGTTGACGCGACTGGGAGCCGACTTTCTGCCCAAGTTCGATGAAGGTTCGGTCCAGATTAACGTCGCACTCCCCGGAGGCTCATCGCTCAAGGCGTCCAATGAGGCCTCCGCGTTGATCGACGCCCGATTGATGACGATGCAGCAGACGCCGGATCGGCCCGACGGAGCCATCCTGCATTTCGCACGCCGCACGGGCCGGGCCGAACTGGATGAACACGCACAACCCGTCAACGTGGGCGAGTATATTCTGACTATGAACCCGGACTCCGGTATCGGACGGGATGACTTCTTGAGGGATCTTCTCGTCGACCTGCGAACCAATGTGCCCGGAGTCGAAATTGAGGCGGAGCAACCGCTGTCGCACCTCATCAGCCACATGCTGTCCGGTGTCAACGCCCAAGTCGCCATCAAAATCTTTGGGGACGATCTCGACAAGCTGCGGGAGTTGTCCGGCCAAGTACGGGATGCGATTGTCACGGTGCGCGGAGTGACGCCGCCGATCATCGATCCCCAGGAACGGGTGAACGAATTGCATGTGGTTCTGCGGGCGGATGATCTGGCCTTTCACGGACTCAGTCGTGAATTCGTGGCGGATTTCGTACAGACAGCCCTCAAGGGAGAGGCGGTTTCAACCGTGATTGAGGGTCAGCGTCGATTCGACCTGGTGATCAAACTGAAGGAGTCGATTCGCTCTGACGCCTATCGGCTGGGAGAGTTGCGGCTCGAATTGCCGGGGTCACGTGGACAGATTCGGCTGAAAGAAGTGGCCGACTTTCCGACCTCAGCGAGTGGGCCGAATCTGGTGAATCGGGAAAATGTTCGACGGCGACAAACGATCCGCTGCAACGTGACCGATCGCGACCTGGAAAGTGCGATCACTGAAATTGAACAACGAGTCCGCGCTCAGGTGTTAATGCCACCCGGCTACTTCGTGGAGTTCGGAGGCCAGTTTGAAGCGCAGCGATCCGCCACTCGACTGATCACGGCGTTGGCCGGGGTCTCGCTTGCGGGCATTTTTCTCGTGCTGATGCTGCTCTATCCCTCGGTCCGGATCACGTTGCAGATTCTGAATGCGATTCCCACGGCGTTTATTGGTGGGGTTCTGGCGCTGGTGTTATCGAACCAGTCGCTGACGGTGGCCAGCATGGTGGGCTTTGTCTCTCTGGGAGGCATTGCCGTTCGCAACGGAATTCTGCTCGTCACGCACTACTTCCATCTAATGAAGGAAGAAGGAGAAGCCTTCACCGAAGCGATGGTCTTGCGCGGCAGTCTCGAACGTTTGTCGCCGGTGCTGATGACTGCACTGACCGCAGGCATCGGACTGATTCCTCTGGTTGTGAACGGGAAGAAGCCGGGTCTGGAGATTCTCTACCCGGTGGCCACTGTCATCCTGGGAGGACTCATCACCTCCAGTTTCTGTGAGTTCTTGATCCACCCAGGACTGTTCTGGAAGTTTTCCGGCAAGGATGCCGAACGACTCGTTCGCAGTGAAGGTTCCGATGAGGACATTCTGCGAACCCATGCGTAACCGTGCAGGATGCAAACACTCTGTTTCTCTCTCTCGAAAAAGGACGTGCAAGATGAAGTTCGCAAACACACTGAGCATGGGGTTGATGCTCGCCACTCTGGCGATCGGATGTAACCCGCCAGCCAGCGAGCCGAAGGCCCCCACCGCACCCACCACTTCCGCCCCAGCTGCTCCCGCAACTGGCGAACATGCTCCCCACGGTGCTGGCCCCAACGGTGGAGTGGTCTTTGATCTGGGCAAGTACCATGCAGAATTCACGGTCGATCACCCCGCGAAGGAATGCACTGTGCTGTTCGTGACGGGCGACGCTGCCGACGCTAAACCGCTCCCGGTGGCAGCTAAGGAGTTCACGCTGTCAATCAAGGAAACCAAGACCGCAGACGGTACAGTCGTCCCGCCGATGACCGTCACGCTGGTGGCCAAGGACGAACAGGACGGCAAGGCCGCCAAGTTCGTCGGCACTGATCCTGGGATTGGCAATGTGGCTGATTTCGCGGGGACCGTTCTCGGCGAGATCGATGGCAAGCCATCGCAGGGTGAGTTCGAAGAATAGCCAGTCGAACTCAGTGGATGACGATGAGAAAGGATCACCGCCAGCACTTGCTGGCGGTGATCCTACTCTGCGGGTGACTTCCCGGAAGAACCTCACGGCCACGAGGCCAAGTCAGGGACTGACATGCTCACGACACTCGTCAAAACGTTGATCTCGGCGGCAGTCATCGTAGCTGTCTCCGAGGTTTCGTCACGCTACCCCCGGATCGGTGGCCTGTTGCTGACACTCCCCGTTGTCAGCATCCTGGCTTTCATCATGACCTGGACGAAGCAGGGCGAGATGGGCACCATCACGTCTCTGGCCCGCGAAACTCTGATCCTCGTCCCGCTGGGGTTGCCGTTCTTTATTCCATTCGCGGTTGCGAACCGAACCGGTCTCTCGTTCTGGCCTTCGTTTGCTCTGGGAGTGCTGTTGGCGTCCCTGACCATTGGAGCTTGGTTTCAATGGGGACCGAGTCTCTCGGCAGCCGCCGTCTCGGAAACATCGAATGGATCTTCCTCGGCTCGGTGATATTTCATTGATTTCAGGCAGTCACTGGCTCTGAACTCACTCAGGCTGTGCAGATTCCTGGCGAGTCGGTATCCTGCGGAAAGTAACCGTGGTTACATTTCCCCAGGAGCATCCCGTTCGTGGCAAACGCAGACACTTCTCTTGTCGAGACTCCCGTGATCGCCCCGGCCTATTCGCTGGCGGAGTCGGTTCATTACTTCCTGAAACTTGGTGCGATTGGCTTTGGCGGTCCGGTCGCCCTGGTCGGCTACATGCACCGGGATCTTGTCGAACGCCGGAAGTGGATCACTGAGGCGGAGTACAAAGAGGGGCTGACGCTGGCCCAGCTGATGCCGGGGCCTCTGGCAGCCCAGTTGGCGATCTACCTCGGCTATGTTCACTACGGAGTCTTGGGAGCCACGCTGATTGGCGTGGCATTCGTGATCCCTTCGTTCTTGATGGTCTTGGCATTGGGTTGGGCCTACGTGGCGTTTGGCGGCATCAGCTGGATGCAGTCCGTGTTTTACGGTGTGGGGGCGAGTGTGATCGGGATCATCTCGATCAGTGCCTACAAGCTGACGCTGAAGACGATCGGCAAGAACGGACTGCTGTGGGCGATCTATCTGATCAGTGCTGCGGCGACGATCATCACCGAGACGGAGAACGTGCTGTTCTTCCTCGGAGCGGGACTGATCGTGTGGGCTGTTCGCACGAATCCCTGTAAGCGGTCGGCAACGACCACTCCCAGTTTTGCCTTACCCGCCTTGGCAGTGTTACCGGCAGCCAAGGCGACATTGAGTGAACTGTTGACACAGATTGCTCTCTTCTTCACCAAGGCTGGGGCGTTCGTGTTCGGGAGTGGTCTGGCCATCATCCCATTCCTGTACGGTGGAGTGGTGAAAGAGTACGGCTGGCTGAACGATCAAGAGTTCCTGGATGCGGTCGCGGTCGCGATGATCACACCGGGACCAGTTGTGATTACCGTGGGATTCATCGGTTACATCGTGACTGGTCGCGGGACTGATTTCTGGACAGGCTGCGCGGGAGCCTCCGTAGCGGCACTGGCGACGTTCTTGCCGTGTTATCTGTTCACCATCATCCCAGCCCCTTACTTCAAGAAGCATGGGCAAAGGCCGGGCATCATCGCCTTTGTCGATGGCGTGACCGCAGCTGCTGTGGGAGCGATCGCGGGAGCCTGTGTGGTCTTGGGCAGACGGACCATCTTTGAAAGCGGCTGGACCCCAGAGATTCCCAAGTGGTGATCCTCTTGGTGACGATCGGTTTGCTGCTGAACTTCAAGAAACTCCCCGAGCCGATCGTCGTGTTGGGCGCAGCCCTGATTGGTCTGCTCATTTTCCCGTTCGTCCGTTCATGACTGGGGGGCGAACCGTGATGCCCTGGTTGCTTCTCGTTTATCGAATTCCTCGCGAGCCAGCGGCTGGACGGGTCTTCGTTTGGCGAAAGCTGAAGCAGCTTGGGGCGATTGCGATCCAGGATGCGATCTGGGTTTTACCGCGAACCGCGCGCACTCAAGAACTGTTCCAATGGCTGGCCGCTGAAATCACCGAACTGCAAGGCGAGGCCACGCTCTGGGAGGCAGATCAACTCTACGCCACCAACAAAGAGGCCATCCGGCGTCAGTTTGAGGAACCAGTGGAAACTGAGTACCGGGAAATCCTGGCAGCCTTGAAGAAGAAGGACCGCGACCTGTCAGCACTCTCTCAACGATTTCAGGACGCCAGTCTGAGAGACTACTTCGCGTGTGAACTGGGACCGAAGGTGAGAGAGAAACTGCTCGCGACCGGGGGAGGGAACGCAACATGAAATGGGTGACTTGGGAGAACGTCGGTGTTGATCGCATGGGCTGTGCTTGGCTGATTCTGCGTGAGGTCGATCCACAGGCAGAGTTCCAATTCGTGCCTCGCGGGAGTTCACTTCCCACGGACGCAGAGCCGTTTGATGTTCCCGGTGTGCGATTCTCGCATCACGGCGGACACTGTTCGTTTCATGCACTCGTCGAACATTACAAGCTGACTGATCCCATTCTGCACCGGATCGCCCGGATCATCGACGAGGCAGACACGGTGCAGTCAGTCCGCGTTGAGCCCGCAGCTGCTGGACTCGATCTGATCTGTGAGGGGCTGCGACTGACCAGCCCTGACGATCATATCGCCATCGAGCGTGGTCGAGTCGTCTACGATGCACTGTTTGCTCGCTTGTCTCAAGCATCCGGAGAATCGTCATGAAGTGGATCACTCGCGAACGTCCCAAGATTGATCGTGTCGCCTGCCCCTGGCTGATTGCAAGGTTCATCGACCAGTCACCAGAGTTCCTGTTCGTTCCAGCGGATCAGGTTCATTCTCAGGCGGCTGCGACCGGAGCGATTCCCTACGATGTCGCGGGGGTCGAACTGACTCACGATGGCCCGCTATGCAGCTTCGATGCGATCCTGAAGAAGCACAACCTCACTGATTCGTCACTGCTCGATCTGGCAGTGATTGTCAGAGGTGCCGATACCGACCGACTCGATTTGGCCCCGCAGTGTGCAGGACTGCTCGCGATCTCACTCGGTCTGTCGCACAACTACAGCGATGACCACGAACAACTGAAACAGGGCTTTGTGATGTACGACGCTCTCTACTCGTGGCTGCAACATGCCCGAGGCGAGAAGCATGACTGGAATCCCCAACGACGCAGCCAGTAACTACGTCTGATCAAGTGTTTGCAAGGAGTCTGCGATGAGTACTGTCAACCGACGACATTTTATGTTCGCTTCCTCCGGTGCAGTGGCAGGAGCCATCGTCGTTCCCGGTCTGCTGGAAGCCGACGAGACGACACCGGGACAATTCGCTCAGAGCGGCTGGGCAACTGGCCAGCCGAAGCCACTCAAGCACAAGGAAATTCCCGGCTTTCTCAGCGCGGCACAGATCGCACCGCACCATACCGCACATTACGGAGGGGCACTCAAGGCGGTCCTTGCGGCAGACGCCAAGCTCGAAGAGTCGACCAAGTCGGGCACTGCGGTCGATCCCGCATCCTTTGCCCATCTCAAACGGACCATCAACAGCCGGGGGAACAGTGTCATTCTCCATGAGTTCTACTTCGACGGTCTGTCACCGAAAGCCGCCGATCCGCATCCCGAATTGCGAGCTGCGATTGAGCAGCGGTTCGGCTCGATGGAAAAATGGTCAGCCGATTTCATTGCGTCTGCCAAAGAAGCTGCGGGCTGGACGATGCTCGTGAAGCATCCGGTGAACGGCAAGCTCTACAACGTGGTCAGTGACGAACACGCGATGGGCGTGCTGTGGATGGCCGCCCCGCTCATCGTGATCGACACCTATGAACACGCCTTCTACATCGACTATCAGAACCGCAAGGCCGAATACATCGAGAAGTTCATGCCCCACATCGATTGGGAAGCTGCGAACAGCCGGGGATGATCTGCAATACGCAGAAGCGGACAGTTCAAGTGATCAATAGAAATCTTCCAGAATGACCTAGACAGGTCATGACAAGGACGGCTGAGTCAGGACAATTGCAGGTGAGGCAGAGTGATTCAAACCGGAGATACTGATTGCGAGACTCTTCAGGAGATTCGGATCAGCAGACTTCGGACAACATTTCATATGACTGATCACAACTGTCCGGCTATAAGTCGAAGAGCGTCCACTGCTTATGAGAAGGGGTTGGCGTATTTGGTGGGGAAGTGGTGGATAGTGTGTCAAAAAGCTGGGTTTTCTCGAACAGACTGA
>JANOKO010001141.1:0-6861 GCA_031419335.1 Planctomycetota bacterium | reverse complement strand
GTGATGGGGCGACCCCTTCGGGGTGCAGAGGTCGTCTCAACGATGAGAGATTTCTGGCTGATGGCATTTCCTTCGGTTGCGGCTGTGCTGCGCTGTGTCGGTCTGTGAAATCTGTGGACCAGACGTTTTACTCTGTGAGGAAGGAGACTGGGGTCCACGGATGGCACAGATTTTCACAGATTGGAGCCGATGAGCGCTCGACGGGTGGGAGTGACTCGTGACCGCTCCGTGCCGGAGGGGACGGGCAGGATTGCCCATCCTGCTTTCGATCACCGCTTGGTGATGAATTCGCTGCTGTTGAGCAGGCTCCAGAGCATGTCTTCGAAGGCTTCGTTGCGATTGCCGACGGAGGTGAGATAGGCCAGGTTGAGTTCGACCTCCGACTTGGAGGGCTCTCGACTCAGCACCAGCAGGTACAACTCCGACAGAGCGTCTTGGTCATCTTTGTTCTTGTCGAGCAGTGTCACCAGTCGCGTGCGGCCCGCCGCTCGAATCGCGTAACTAACGCCCCCCTGGTTCATCAGGAACAGAGCCTGCGGCACGGTCCCGATGATGTCCGCTTGCGGGGTACTGGGGTCGAAGCCGAACAGGTTACCGAACCCCTTGCGGCCTCCCTGGTTGGCGAACCGCTGCGCGGCACCACCTCCCATGCCGCCACCACGATTCTGCGGGACGATCCCCTCGCCGAGGATCGAGACCAGCGAGTTATAGATCTGATCCGACCGCAACCGCGTGGGGCTGGCAGCTGCGAAGGCTCCCTCACCGGTATCACTGGTGCGTAGCTTTCGTTGATAGGCGTTCGTATGCGTAATCACGCGGTAGAGCCACTGGATGTCGTGGCCGCTGTTGACGAAGTCCGTGGCGAGAACATCGAGCACCTTTTGCGCTTGAGCCTCGTGCCCCGGTCCCATGTCGTCGACGACATCGGTGAACGGCTGGCCGACGAGTTCGGCCCAAATGCGGTTCACGAACGACTTGGCGAACCACGGGTTGTTCTTAGCAGTGATGTATTTAGCGAGGGTCTCGCGGCGGTCCATGTCGTCGGTGCCGGTGTTGAGCTTCGCCTTGTTGACAAAGAAGACCGGTTGCATGAGTTTGCCTTCGGCGGTCGGGTCATCGAGGTCAGGCATGTAGTGTTCGGCGGAACCACGGCCCGGTTGGTTGGCATCGGGGCGGGGAACTTTCTCGAACTCTTCCTTGGACATCGCTCCGTCTTTGTTGGCATCGCCGAGGGCCAGGATCTGGTCAAATCGATCCGCGAGGAACTTGACCTGGGAGACTTCAGTCTTGGTGACCTTTCCATCGCGATTCTGGTCCATCCGTACGAAGGCTTCCGCCGGATTGAAGTTGGCCCGCATCGCTTGTCGACCGGAGGTGGTGTTCACCGATTGCACAATAAACGTGCCCTGGTTGTTCGGCTCGGGCCGCACTTGAATTCGAGGAAAGAAGGCGGCGAACTGGTGGAAGTCCTCGCGGGTCCACTTCTCGTACGGGTGGTTGTGACAGTTGGCACACTGGATCTGGATGCCCAGGAAGATGCGGGCCGTCTCAGCAGCCAGCTCCTCGGGTTCGCCGGTATGGGCGTAGATCAGGGCGATATCGCCGTCTTCGGCTGTACTGCCAGTGGCGGTGAGCAACTCGGTGGCGATCTTGTCCCAGCCGGTGTTTTTCGTGAGTTGGTCCTTCATCCAGGTCTCGAACAGATCCTGCATGATCCGCGCGCGGGCTTCAGTGGCACGCGAGAAGATCACCTCCCGCCAGTAGCTGGCCCAGATGTCGGCATACTCGTCAGACTTAAGCAGCCTGTCGACTAGCTTGCCGCGTTTGTTCGGGTCGGGGTCGAGAGCGAAGTCGGTCACCTGATTCGGTGTCGGGATCGTTCCGGCCAAATCGAGCGTTGCCCGTCGTAGGAACGTGTCATCGTTCACAACCGGAGCGGGGGCGACGTTGGCCTTGGTCAGTTCTGCCTCAATGAGGCGGTCAATCTTCTGAGCGGATGCCAGAACGCTTGGCTTTTCAGCCGCAACGGCACTCGCGACGCACAGCCCCCACACGCACACACAGATGCCACAATGGATTTGGCGACGCATGAGAACCTCTCGGAAGACGAGTGCCGGTCAAGAACGAAGGTTAGGTCAGGGTGTTGATCCCTGATACTACCTTGAACACCTTGAAATCGCCAAGGTTTCGCACGACTTCTGGGAATTCACAGAGTCGAAACCAACCTTGCGGGATCCCCCGAATGATTTGGATTTGGCTTGTTTTGCTGGTCAAACCGTTGCTGCCCTATGGGGACTAATCGCGAACTTGCTGTTCAGCTTGTCTCGCGACCGGATGCTGCACCGTGATTTCAAAAATAAATTGCACACGATACCCCTTGCCGGTTCGGAAGTTCCGTCGATTCAGACAGGTCTACCGGCAAAATCGTCATCATGATTTCTTGACAATCCTCCGCTACGACGTATAAACGCCACTGTCGCTCCCGACAACAAGATGTTGGGGCTGCCATCCTCTCCTGCACCACTCATTGTGCGACTCAACTCGCATTTCCGTTGAAACTCTGCTGTTCAAACCCCCTGTCGACCGATAGGATGGAGTAGGCAGCGGATGTTCACATGTTCTAGTTGTTCAGGTGTCTCTGCGCGCTCTCCGGATGGACCCACAATTCTGATGGAACGACCTCTCGTCCGCTCTTTGTGACAGCGGCGTGAATTCTCAACATCCCCACTCGGGGCTTCAGTGCATGACGCACGCCAGGAAAGGAATGTCAATGTCAATGTCGAGTGTCAAGACCGGCAGTACAGTGGAACCCATGCGGATTGAGCCCTTCTTCTGTCTGACGGGAGGGGATCCTTTTGATACAGTCGAATGGGATCTTCGCACCGCAGCCATCAAGGACGAGAACGGCAAGGTTCTTTTCGAGCAGACCGACTGCGAAGTCCCCAAGGACTGGTCGGCATTGGCCACAAACGTCGTCGTCTCCAAGTACTTCTACGGAGAGCCCGGCACGAGTGAGCGCGAGCGCTCCGTGCGACAAGTGATCCACCGCGTGGCCCGGACCATCGCCGACTGGGGGATGCAGGACGGTTACTTCGCCACCTCTCAGGATGGCGAAAACTTCTACCGCGAACTCGCCTGGCTCTGCCTGCACCAGCACGCCGCCTTCAACAGCCCCGTTTGGTTTAACGTCGGCCTGTACCACCAGTATGGTGTGAAGGGGTCGGTCGGAAACTACAACTACGACCCCAAGCAACGCCGCGTTCATCGGCCCGACACGCCGTACGAATTCCCCCAGGCATCCGCCTGCTTCATTCAGTCGGTCGACGACAACATGGAGGGCATTATGCGCCTCGCCACTAGCGAAGCCATGCTCTTCAAGTTCGGCTCCGGAACCGGCTCCGACATGTCGACCATCCGCAGTTCCCGAGAGAAGCTTTCCGGCGGCGGAACCCCATCCGGCCCGCTCTCCTTCATGCGGGTCTATGACCAGATCGCTGCGGTCGTAAAGTCCGGTGGCAAGACCCGCCGGGCTGCGAAGATGCAGTCCCTCAAGGACTGGCATCCCGACATCCTGGAGTTCATCCAGTGCAAGCTCAAGGAAGAAAAGAAGGCTCGCGTCCTGATCGAAAGCGGTGGCTACGAATCGAACTTCAACGGCGAGGCCTACTCGTCGATCATGTTCCAGAACGCCAACCTCTCCGTCCGCCTCAGCGACGACTTCATGAAGGCTGTCGAGACCGACGGTGATTGGCACACCCGCTGGGTGACCAACTCCCAGAAAGAGGGCCCCACCTACAAGGCCCGCTACATGCTTCGCCAGATGGCGGAAGGTGCCTGGTACTGCGGCGACCCCGGCGTGCAATACGACACCACCATCAACCGCTGGCACACCTGCAAGAAGGCGGGGCCGATCAACGCGTCGAATCCGTGTGTGACTGGCGACACACTGATCTCGACCGCGGACGGACTGGTGCCGATCGAGTCCCTCGTCGGGGAGACTCCGCGCGTCATCGGTCTCGATGGCAATCTGCACGCCACGACGCGAGTGATCCGCACGGGTGTGAAGCCGGTCTACCGCCTGCGAACCAAGTCTGGTTACGAACTCAAGCTGACTGCCGACCATCGCGTCTGGACCATCAATCGCGGCGATGTCCCAGCCGCCGAACTCACGCAGGGGGATGTCGTCAAGCTGCAAGCGGGCGTCTGTGGCGGTCGGCACCTGGATGCTGATGTCGCCGAGTATGTTGGCTTGATGCTCGGTGACGGCTGCATCTCGGCGGGCATCGCCCAACTGACGATGAGCATCACTGACGAATACGAGGTTGCCCGCAAGATGGCGACGGTCGTCAACCGCTTCGAACGCCAGCGAGGCGAGGTCCATGCGACGGAACGCGAGACCTCCGTCTGCGTCGCCACCTCTGCCGCTTCCGTCTGCGACATGCTCGATGAGTACGCCGTCCTCCGCGATGGCTCGTCGGCCAAACGCTTGACGGAGGTGGCACTGGGGTTGAACCAATCGAGTCTGGCCGCACTGCTGCGGGGACTGTTCACCGCTGATGGCTGCGTCGCTGACTACGCCGAGAAGTCGCAGTATGTCGCTCTCGATTCGACCTCGAACGAACTCTTGTCGCAGGTCCAAGTGCTGCTGCTGTCGTTCGGGATCAAGTCGAAGATCTACCGCAACCGGCGTCTCACCGACACGGCGCTGCTGCCCGATGGCCGGGGTGGGGTTAAGGAGTACCCCGTGCAGCAGATGCACTCGCTCCGCGTCAGCCGCAGCGGGCGCGTGGTCTTCGAACGCGAAATCGGCTTCATGCCGGAAAGCCCGAAGGCCGCTCAACTGCGGGCGCTCAACAGCCGGGTCGGCACTTACCAGGACCGCCTTGTCGATACGGTGGCCTCGCTGGAATACCTCGGCGAAGAAGAGGTGTTCGACCTCACCGAACCGGTCACCGAACACTTCGTAGCCAACGGCATCGCCGTCCACAACTGCAGCGAGTACATGTTTTTGGACGACACGGCCTGCAACCTGTCGTCGATCAACCTCAAGAAGTGCATGAAGGACGACGGCACGTTCGATGTTGATCGCTATCGACGGGCCTGTGCCATCATGATCACCGCCCAGGAGATCCTGGTCGACCATGCCAGCTACCCGACTCCGCCGATCGCTGAGAATTCACACCTCTTCCGCCCGCTGGGCCTCGGGTTCGCCAACCTCGGCAGCATGCTGATGTCGATGGGCATCCCCTACGACAGCGAAGCGGGTCGCGGCATTTGCGGTGCCCTCACCGCCCTCCTCACGGGTCAGGGCTACGCCACCAGCGCTCAGATCGCGGGTTCTATCGGACCCTTTGCCGGGTACAAGGAGAACGAGCAGCCGATGCTCTCGGTCATGCAAATGCACCGCGATGCCGTCGAGAAGATCAACCCCGCCTGCCCGGCCTATCTCAAGGATGCCGCTCGTCAGGTCTGGAACGAAGCTCTGCTTTCCGGTCGCCGTCACGGCTACCGCAATGCCCAAGCGACGGTCCTCGCCCCCACCGGCACGATTGCCTTCATGATGGACTGCGATACCACCGGGATTGAACCCGACATCGCGCTCATTAAGTACAAGCAGCTTGCTGGTGGCGGCATGATGAAGATCATCAACCGCACCGTCCCCGCCACCCTCAAGACCCTCGGTTATACCGAAGATCAGGTGACGGCCATTCTCGCCTTTCTTAACGAGAACGACACCATCGAGGGAGCCCCGGGCCTCAAGGACGAGCATCTCCCGGTCTTCGACTGTGCCTTCAAGGCTGCCAAGGGCAACCGCTCCATCGCTTGGCGCGCCCACGTCACTATGATGGCCGCAGCTCAGCCGTTCCTCTCGGGAGCCATCTCGAAGACGGTCAATATGCCCGCCGACTCCACAGTCGAGGACATCGAGCTGGCCTACATCGAGGGTTGGAAGCTCGGACTCAAGGCGCTCGCCATCTACCGCGACGGCTCCAAGCAATCCCAGCCGCTCAACACCTCGAAGAGCGAGAAAAAAGACGCTGCCTCCGGGGCGACGGTCGCTGCCCTGGAAGCCGCCCCGGTCCGCCGTCGTCTCCCCGACACCCGCCACTCGTTGACCCACAAGTTCAACGTCGGAGGTCACGAGGGGTACATCACCATTGGCCTCTTCGAAGACAACACCCCTGGTGAACTCTTCATTACGATGGCCAAAGAAGGCTCGACCATCGGCGGCCTGATGGACGTGATCGGTACCGAAACCTCGCTGGCCCTCCAGTACGGTGTGCCGCTCGAGGCCCTTGTGACCAAGTTCAGTCACGCTCGTTTCGAGCCGAGCGGCTGGACCAGCAACCCGGACATCCCGCATGCCAAGAGCGTGGTCGACTACATCTTCCGGTTCCTGGGAAACACCTTCATCCCCGGCCACCGCGAAGCCAACGCCCCGAAGCAACATGTCATGCCCGGCACCAAGGCGGAGACCCCCTCCTCCTCTGAGGTCACCGCAGTGGTGAGCACGAAGCTCCCTGCTGCGGCCTCCTCGGTCCCCGCGACGGCTACGACAGCCTCCCACATCGCCGGAACCCGTGCCTCAGTTGCCAATGGAACAGCGAATAGCGACCACGTGTCGAATTCAACTTCGGCTCTTCTGCCGCTTCTGGCTCCCGATGTCGGTTCTGCCCAACACGACAGCCGCAGCCAGCAATTCGCACGCTTCCAGTCCGATGCCCCCGCCTGCGACGCCTGCGGGTCAATCACAGTCAGGAACGGCAACTGTTACCTCTGCCACAACTGCGGCCAGTCGATGGGCTGCAGTTGAGTGGAATCGGCAGCGAACGGGGGATACCGATCCCGCGTATCAGGATG
>JANOKO010001140.1:0-5680 GCA_031419335.1 Planctomycetota bacterium | reverse complement strand
TGATGACCGGCAGGTCCATCTGGGCTCGCAGTCCAAGGAATGTCGTTCCATCGGCACCTTTCTGGTAGTACGGTCCGACTTGAAGATCTGGGGTACAATTGGCATGGGCCAGGCACATCCCAGCGCGGGCGGAGTCAGCATCGGCCTGGGCCGCCATGACATCCGGGCGAGACCAGGCGCGGCCGGTGATGTCTGTCGCGATCGACTCATGCTCCCCGCTCAAAGTGGGCAACATCCATGACAATGATTTCAGATCACCGTTGAGCGGAAGCGGAGCGTCGGGGGACATTCCGAGCTGACGTTTCAGATCGCGAATTGCGGTCTCGTTGTTGGCCTGGGCCAGTCGCATCTGCAGTTGGGTCGATCGGGTATCAACGCGGACGATGGCGACGTCCGCCGCTGATGCCTGCCCGGCTTCGAGCTGCTTCTCCAGGGTTCGCAGCAGGCGTTGGTTGTTATCGTGACTGGCCTGAGCGAGTTCGTGGATGCCTCGCATGTAGAGCACATTGAAGTACAGCCGTTCGGTCTGAGCCACGTTCAGTAGTTCGGCCTGATGGATGTTCCAGCGGATACTGTTCAGCGTCGAGGCGGCCCCTTCCTCCCGGTACTGCTGCTGGTGGGCCAGCTGGATCGTCTGCATGAGGAGGACATAGTGATACGTCGAACCCGGTCCGCCGACTTTGGCGTCCTGCCAGGGAGTGACCTGGACCTGCACAGACGGATTAAACGGATAAGTCTGCGCGACCCCGAGAGCAGCAGAGCCGACGGAGTCGTTTTGGCGGATGGCGATGAGATCAGGGTTTTGGGCCAAGCTGAGCGAAATGCACTCGGTGAGTGAGGTGGTGCCGCTGCTCTCGTCGGTGACTTCAGCGGAGGTCAGTTCGATGTCTGGTGCTGCGGCAAGTGCCGTGCGTTGGCTCGGGGGATGTGTTGTGACCGCCGACGAGCGATACGTATTCGAAAGGGGAGCCTCAACCCGTGTCTCCGCCGACCGGCACCCGCAACTGAGGAGGATGAGCGCGCAGGGCCAGCTTGGAAATTTCGCCTGCTTCAGCATGAGGGGGGACTCTCCATTGAGTGCAGTCGCCATTGTACGCAGAATCCTTGCCACGGCCCCGAAGGGGACTGACTCGAAAGCCCAGGGCGGAGCCCTGGGAACTCGAATGCCCACCAAATCCCCAAGGCCCAACGGGCTGTGACTCGACTCCACAGACGATTCGAACGGCAAACCACATTCCTCCACCACCTCACCCTTCCCTTCAGTACCCAGCGTCTGGCAAGGAGCAAGTGACGGCCCGTTGGGCCTTAAATGGTGAGAGAGCCATGCGTTCCCAGGGCTGCGCCCTGGGCTTTCGAGTTTGGCCCCGTGGGGGCGAAGAGAGTGATGGCTGCGGTTGTCCTCGCGGACAATGGCGACCACTCTCCTCTCTTTCCGACCGAGAGATACATCCAGTCGCGAGTCCGGTTGTGCCTCGGAATCGGCATTCAGCACCTGCACCTTCAATCGGCGTGGAGCCGACTATGCCCGAAGTGCAACGAGTGCGGGTGAGACGGAGTTCCTCCGAAGCGGCCCGGCGTGCCGCTTGTGCGTGACATCGGTGTCCCACGCGGGAGGTAAACGGCGGGGAGTTTGCGGGATATGCGGACAGAATTCGTGTACCCTTATGGGTACAATTGACCTCAGTTTGGGTACAAGCGTGGAAGCTCCGTTTAGTCTTGCGACCCGTGGGATAGGCTTCCAGCCTGTCATTTTTCCCCACGCCGACAGGCTGGAAGCCTACCCCACGATCAGTTCTACTGAATGCAAGCGTTAGCCGTGAGGCTACTCCGGCGGCGAAGCGGAGCTTCGAGGAGATGCGGTCCCAGCGGAGCTGGGGACCGAAATTTCAAATTGAAATGTGGCCGACATGCAGAGCATTTTTTGCAGCAGATGCAACAACTGGATCTGCATCTAGGGTCGAGACTTGAAGTAGCGGAATGCCAGCTTCCCCAAGTTCTGACAAACAATCGATCGCGCTTAACCGGGTCGGCTGATACTCATCCGAAAGCATGTACTTCAGGAGTGGAAGTATCTGTGGCCCCAACGCACAGAGGCGATTGACACCTTCCATATTGGGATCACGGATCAGAGCCCGCATCCGCTCATCACTCCGCAAGAACGGGACCAGTATGATTATCAACAGAGCGATCAAGAGAACCGTGGTGCCAGTCAGAACCACCGGTTCCAGCGCCACCTTCCCCAAGCTGCTAAGGAGCATGCCTTGCATGACCATCAACATAAGCGTCGATGTCCAGCCCGTCATCAAGCGTGTCAGTTGATGGCGGCCACTCTTGATCCATCCCCATATGAAAACCAGAAAGTAGCCCGGTATCCCAATCAATGGAATCAACAGCACCAGCGGGTTTGCAGATGACGGGGAAATAAACATCCGTCGTATTGCTGCAAAAAAGTAGGCATAGCAAATGAGAATCTGCGTGATGAAGCAGCTGATGAATATCAGGAATTGGAACTCACTCATGATTCGCCTCGAAGTCGAAAGTATGCACCATCAGCCAATGAGGTTGCCAAGCGTTCCCGGAAACCTTATCTGGGGAATTGCAGGCTACACAGAGTCGTCTCGCCTTTCAATGTACTTGTGACTCATGCCCCGTCGGGTTTGTAGGCACATCCCTCACTCATCCCGAAGAGATGGAGTAAGTTGGACTCTCTACTCCTTCACCACCTCATGCCGTCCCCACAACAAATACAGCGGTGGCAGCAGGAATAGATTCAAGAACGTCGAGGTCACTAGCCCGCCGACGATGACTACGGCCAGCGGGTACTCGATCTCGTGTCCCGGTTTATTGCCGGAGATCGCGAGTGGCAATAGCGCCAGCGCGGTCGTCAGCACGGTCATCAGGATGGGGATCAGCCGTTCTTCGGCACCACGCAACACGAGGTGAATCCCGAACGGCTCGCCTTCGGACTCTTGCAGATGCCGGTAGTGACTCACGAGCATGATCCCGTTGCGGGCGGCGATGCCGAGTACGGTGACGAAGCCAATCAACGAGCCGAGCGACAGAACTCCCCCGGCCATCCAGGCGGCCACGACGCCACCGATCAGAGCAAACGGGATGGTCAAGGCGACCATCAGTGTCAGCCGTAACGACTGAAAGTCGATGTACAGAATCAGCAAGATGCCGATGAGGGACATCGCTCCCAAGGCGAGCAGCCGTTGCATCGATGCCTGCCGGGCGGTGTATTCTCCAAGGAACTCCGGGTGGTAGCCCTGATCGAAGGGGAGTGCGTTGACAGCCGCTTCAATGTCACGGGCCACGGAGCCGAGATCGCGGCCCTTGGCATCGCAGGTCACGTCGATTCGCCGAGAGCCGCCATCGCGTTTCACTTCATTCGGTGCGGGGACAATCCCGATGTCCGCAATCTCCTTGAGTGGCACTTGTCCGCCGGTGGGCGTGTCAATGCGGAGGTCGTGTAGAGCTGTTAAATCGGTGCGAGACTCGGGCTGTCCCCAGACGACGACATCGAACTTCTTCTGGTTCTCGTACACTTCGCCAACCTTCATGCCGCGCAGCATCGTGGTGACGGCCCGGCGGACTTGACCGGGGTTGAGGCCCAATCGCTCCGCAACCTCGGTTCGCAAGCGGACTTCGACTTGCGGGACGAGGTCTTGCGATTCGACCTTGAGGTTCGCAATCCCCTCGACGTGCTTCATCGCAGCTTCGACCTCCTTCGCCTTGGCTCGCAAGGCGGCCAAATCGGGACCATAGATACGGACGACGATGCTGGAACTGGTCCCCGTGAGAACCTCCTTGACTCGTTCGCGCAGGAACGTGAGCAGATCGCGTTTCAAGCCGGGGTAACCATCGACCGCCGTTTGAATCTTGCCGACAGTCTCCTGGTAGTCCACGTCCTTGTCGATACTGATCCACAGCTCGGTAAAGTTCGGCCCATAGACTTCGTCGCCCCCTTCGGCACGGCCAATGTGGCTGCCGAAGTTGCGCACGCCGGGGATCGCCCGCAGCTCCTTACTCGCGAGGATTGTGATGCGGTCCATGGCTTCGATCGAGGTGCCGGGGCGCTCGACAAAGTGCATCAGGAAGTCGGTCTCCTGGAAGTTCGGCAGGAACTCCTGACCGAGGCTGTTGTAGAGCCAGCCTGTCGCGGCAAAGGCGATTGCGAGAAACGCGATGGTTGACTTCGGTCGAATCGTGAACCACGGCAACATTCGTTGGTAGGGCCACTTGAGCCAACGGCTGAGCGGCGGCTCGCATGTCGCTTTCCCTTCACTCGGGAGGATCAACAGCGACAACGCGGGCGTGACGACCAGAGCCACGAGCAGTGACGCAATGATCGCCAGCACATACCCAATCGCCAGCGGACGGAAGAACGCTCCCGGTAAGCCTTCGAGAAAGAAGACCGGCAGAAAGACCAGGACGATGATGACCGTGGCGTAGACGACGGCGCTACGCACTTCCAGCGACGCTTCGAAGACCACGCGAAACGCGGACTTGGGTTGCTCCAGTGCTTTGTTCAGACGCAACCGACGGACGATGTTCTCCACATCAATGATCGCGTCATCGACCACCTCACCCAAAGCCACAACCAGCCCAGCAATAATCATGGTGTTGATCGTCAGGCCCCACCAGTACAGCACAACGATCGTCGCCATCAAAGAGAGCGGGATCGCGGTCAGGCTGATGACTGCCGTTCGCCAGTCGTAGAGAAACAGGATCAGCACGATCACGACCAGAACGCAGCCGGTAATCAAGGCGTGGGTCAGGTTCTCGATCGAGCGTTCGATAAAGGTCGCCGGGCGAAAGATCGTGGCGTCCATCTCGACGTCCTTGAGTCCCGGCTTCAGGACCGCCAGAGCCGCTTCCACCTGGCGTGTCACTTCCAGCATGTTGGCAGCAGGCTGCTTCTCGACGATCAGCAGCAAGCCGAGACCGTCATTGATGATCGCATCCCCAATCGCTGGCGGCGAACCGAAAGTCACATTCGCCACATCCCCGAGCCGCAGGACCGCCCCGTCTCGAAAGGCGACCACCGTTTGGGCGAGCTCCTCGGGACTGTGAACGGGGGACAGTTGCCGAACGGCAATCCGCTGGTTGGGCGTGTCGACAAATCCCCCGGCGTCAAGCACGACGGAATCGGCTGTCGCCTTGAGAACCGTATCGAGCGTCACCTGATGCGCACGCAGTTGATCGGGATTGATGAGTACTTGCAACTGCTTATCGCGTTGCCCCCAGATGGCGACGTTGGCCACACCGGGAATTGCCATGATGCGCGGGCGGATTGTCCAGACGGCCAACTCGGTCAGATCACGCTGCGAGAGCTTGTCCGACCACAGGCCGATCTTCATCATCCGGCTGAGAGAAGACAATGGTTGCAGAATCACCGGTGGCCGCGCGACCGATGGCAATCGCGGAGTCTCCACGGCGAGACGTTCCTGGACTAGTTGTCTCGCTCGATAGAGGTCGGCATCCTCATGCAGCAGCAACTTGATCGACGACAGCCCGAGTACTGACTTCGAGCGGATGGTGTCGAGCCCAGGTGTCCCGATCAGTGCGTTCTCCAGCGGAAAGCTGACGAGGTTCTCGACCTCGACCGCCGACAGACCGGGGGCCTCCGTTTGAATCTCGACATACGGCGGCGCGAACTCTGGAAAAACATCCAATG
>JANOKO010001139.1:0-9197 GCA_031419335.1 Planctomycetota bacterium | reverse complement strand
CTTGCCCGTCCCCGATCGACGTTCGCCTGCCCACCCGGGTGATATGGGTCACCAGCGACCCCCTGAGGTTCCACGCCGCATGAATCGGTCATGCGTAGCAACGACCGAGACTGGGCTGGCACGCGGCGAAGCGGAGCTTCGGGGAGATGCAGTCCCAAGCCAACTGATTTCTTGACAAGCCCTGAGTTCAAGGCGATTGAGTGAACATGGAGAGATGGCACAAAGTCCTATCTTACAGCCTCCTTACGACGGTTCTTGTCGTAGGTTTTGCCGCTTGCGCCACGCTCATCTCCGTTCGCTGGGTTCACGAGATTGACATCAACACTGGTCGGCTGCGGCATCGGGTCTTGATAGGACCGTGCGAGGTTTCGCTTCGGTACGAAGAGACCGCTTGCTCGCGGGTTATGGCAAGCATACCGTCCTCGGGAACCGAGTCTCTCTGGCGTCCATACATGGTCGAGCGACCTTGGTATCGTGGTCTGTCTAACTTTGCCATCTGCGGAGCGATTTCCGACCTCAAAGGTTATTTCATGGTCCTCGACGATATGCGAGTTCCGCACGATGAGCAGAAGGAGGCCGCTGAGAAACTCCTGCACATGGTCCGCGAGAAAAACTACCAGGGAGTCTCCAACGCATTCAATGAGCTTGGCAAAGTCTATGCGGAGTGGAGCAATCAACAGCGAACTTCTTCGACTGAGTGAAGGTTAAAGCCAAGTGAACCGTGACTCAGCAATCAGGCCGTGACCCGTTCGCTATCTGTCCATCCCGCTCCTTCGCGGATCACGCAGCGGTCGAGGCGGGGTGGTGCTAGTGTCCCGTCAAGGCTCAGACTTGGGGTTGAGCCAGTCCCGCGCGGGAGGGCGAAGCTCCCGCTGAGCCGCGAGCCAGGGGACGCGTCGACTCGCAGTCGCGGCTCGGCGGGAGCCTCGCCCTCCCGAGGGAGGCGGACCCCTAAATCTAGCCTTGACGGACCACGAGTAGCGTTTTGGGGTATCGGGGAAGCGAAGGAACAGGAGGGGTGACACAGAGGTGACTCGCGATCACATGACTTGTACCAAAGGCACATTGGTAGGTTACAGGCGATCCAACAGAGGGCACTCCGCGCTCCGCGAAATGGCGTCCTGTTTCGGAGACAATGGCGACACGGTCAATCCTCGTAGGGGGATGGGATTTAATCGTGAGTGGAACTGAGGGTGTGTGCATAAGAAATATGGTCAGGCAGCCAGATTCTGCTCCCACTCCCCACCTTTACGTACTCGCAGAAAGTCACGTGATACCCTCGGAGAGAGGGAGCAGAAGAAACCGTCTGCCGATGTGTGAAATGCTGGCACCGCTCGACTTTCAGAAAAGACTGGCTCTTGCCTCCGAACCGGGACGACTACAATAATCAACCAGTATTGATCCGTCCTTCTTTCCAGGCGTCTCGATGTTCCAGCCGAACTCGTGCCCGTCGTTTTTGCCGTGTGCGCGACTCTTGTCGCGGCGGGATGTGCTGCGGGTGGGAGCTGTGAGTGTGGCGGGGGCGGTGGTTCCCTCGGGGTGGGCACGGGCTGGCCAGGCGGTTCAAAAGCCCAAGGCGGACGCGGTCATCTTCCTTTGGATGGGTGGCGGGGTCACGCATATCGACTCGTTCGATCCCAAGCCGCTGGCTCCCGAAGAGATTCGCGGGACGCTCTCCGCGATCTCGACCACGATCCCCGGTGTCCAGTTCGGCGAACCGATGCCGCAACTGGCGCAGATCGCGGATCAGTTATGCCTCGTCCGGAGTTATTCACACGACAGCAACGACCATCTCTTGAGCCAGGCGTACTCCCTCTCCGGGCGCAAGGTCACAATGGCCCAGCTCTATTCCGAGCCGAACATCGGCTCGATCGTGTCGTACATGAATGGCCCGCGTGAGGGGCTGCCGGGGTATATCGCGGTGCCGGGGATCACGCGACCGGGGCCGCCTCCATACAACTTGTTTGTCGGAGGGTGGCTGGGGAATGGGTACGCTCCGTTCTGCCTGGGAGGAGTCCCGGAACAGCCCGACTTCACGGTCGGCTCGAAGGAGGCCAACCCCAGTCCGGTGGCTCAAGAAGACTTGGCCCCGCGCGAGCTGCAACCGGTCGGAGGTCTCTCGACGGATCGATTGCATTCCCGACTCGGTCTGCACCAGCAACTCGATGCCGCCGAGAAACAGATCGAACGGGCCAATCGCACAAACGCCCAGTCTCGACAGTTCGAGGGAGCTGCGCATCTGCTGACCTCGCCCAAGGTGCGGTCAGCCTTCGACATCACACAGGAAAAGCCAGAGACGTTGGCCGACTATGGCTCGACGAAGATTGGGAAGCGGTGCCTGATGGCGCGGCGGCTGGTCGAGTCGGGGGCCCGGTTTGTGATGGTCGATTACGGGTACGACCCGGACTATGGGAATCTGTGGGACAACCACAACGCCGTGGGTCAGCAGATGCCGCATATCTCCGAGATGTGCAAGCGGGGATATCACCTGGCGGGGACTGACCGCGCGTGTGCCGCTCTGATACGTGATCTGAAGCAGCGGGGGATGCTCGACCGCACGCTGGTCGTCTTTCTGACCGAGTTTGGTCGGACTCCCAAGATCAACGCCGCTGGTGGCCGTGACCACTGGGGGATGTGCGGGTCGATGTTCTTCGCGGGCGGCGGAACCAAGCCGCAAGTCATCGGGGCCAGCGATGCCCAGGCGATGTGGCCCACCACCGTTCCCTGGGGCCCCGCCGATATCGCCGCCACGGTCTATGAGGCCCTCGGGGTGTCCCTCGAAACACGGCTGCCCGATCAGCAAGGCCGCCCGCATCCTGTCCTCGATCACGGGCAGGTGATCGACGGGGTGTTTGCGTAGCTCAGCGACACGTCTGGCTTACTGCACCGTCTCCGCCCGCCTCAGCCGCTTGCGATCCTTTTTCGAGAGGTTTCGCCACTGCTCTTGGGAATACCCCGGTGCGATCGCCTCGGATCGTTTATCGAACTCTCTGCCGCTTTCGAGATCTGCCTCCGCCCGTGAAGACTCATCCATGGGGAAGTGCGGTGCCGGGATTGACTGGGCAGGATGCACTTGGATCGGAGGAGAGGCCGGACGGGCGGATGCCACAGGCCGCATCAGCGGACGAGCATTGACCGCTTGAGTGACGGGAGTGGGGACCGGAAGGGCTCCGTTGTCTGTAATGACGTGAGTTGCCTGTCTGTGCTGGAGCATACGCTGGAGGGGTGCCGCAGCCATCTGTGCTGGCGATGCGGGAGGAACGTGGCGTTCTCGATTCGGCAGAGCCACGGGATCAAGGTCAGCGATGGTTGTCCCGTGGGGTGCAGTCGTCGCGAGCTTGTCCGCTCTGGCAGCGGCTCGATGCTGGCGAAAGCACTCCCATTCCTGGCTGGCCATGAGAGTGACATGCTGTACGAAAGCTTTTAGTCGACCCTCGACACGCGCGAATCGTCGCGGGTGCTGCCGGGTACGCGACGCTTCATTGGTGACATAAGTCACATACCGAGCATGAATCAGCAACGTACACGCGAAGACGGTCGTCCATAAGGCTCCGAGCGACGCATTGATCGCTGCCACCCACTCAGCGGGCCAGACCAACTCACCCAGCAGAACACTCGCTCCGGCTAACATCCCCAGTCCACGACTGGCTCGCGCCCATGCGGTACTCGCCGTGCAATCAGGCATGTCGCTCTGCATGAGCAGCATCGCCGAAAGCCACATCGTTGTCGCCGGAACCATCCAGCACACGGTCGCGGCATCGACCCAGATCAGTCTCAACCCGTGTGCCAATTGACCTGTCCAGTGTCGATGAGTACCACTGGCGCAAGCGACGCAGAAGGTGGAACAGACAGCGCCCACCCAGAACCAGACACGATAACGTCCGGCAAAGTCCTTACGGCTGCGGGAACGTCGCCAGAGGATCAGATACGACAACTGGGCGCACGTCAGCAGAGTGATCGTGGTGAAGAAGTGCAGCAGTCGTCCAGACCGAATTCCGAGGATGCTTCGCCAAGGATCCATCTGTTGAACGTCAAGCCACGCTCCGACACCGACGATGACGCCCCAACAGGCCAGCACACATCCCACCAGCAGCGCCAGCACCCAAGTGCGTTGTGGCAGCAGACTCGAAACGGGAGCGGCTCGGGTCACGTCCTGGTCAGGGCGAGGTTCCGCCCCCTCCACCTGAACACGGCGCGAGCGCTGGACTGGCTCCGCAGGAGACTCCTCGGGCAGCAGCGAAAGCCAACGCCGACGCCGACTGAGATGTCGGCTGGCACCGGAAAACCCGTTGGACATGGGATTCGATGAGTAGAACAGGGGAGGTCGTCTCATCGTCATCGGATAGCCACACCAGCCGATACGACTGAAACTGAACCATCCCGGACCGGTTGCAGCGTGGACCCCACTATTGTTCTACCTCGCCCCATTCGCAGGCAGGCTTTACCAAAGCGTCAAACTCACCGAAGGCGAGACGTTCGATTCAATCCTCCAGATAGCGCTGGGTGATCGAGCCATAGGCATCAATCCGGCGATCGCGCAGGAACGGCCAGTGAGTTCTCTGTTGATCGATTTGAGAGAGATCGCACTCCGCGATCACGATTTCCGCCTGATCGATGCTGCCTCGCTTCAAGAGTTGCCCGCACGGGTCACACAGGAAGCTCTGTCCCCAGAACTGGATCCCCTGGCCGGGGATGCCCTCGAACATTTCGAGTCCAATGCGATTTGGAGCCGCCACGAAGACCCCATTCGCCACCGCATGTGACCGCTGGATTAACTCCCAGCTCTCGTGTTGAGTCTGTTTGACCGCCAGTTCTTCTCCCGGATGCCAGCCGATGGCTGTTGGAAAAAAGAGGATCTCCGCCCCTTTCAAGGCGGTGATTCGCGCTCCCTCCGGATACCACTGATCCCAGCAAATCAAGACGCCAATCTTGGCGTACTTGGTCGCGAACGCCTTGAAACCCAGATCGCCTGGCGTGAAGTAAAACTTCTCATAGAACAGCGGGTCGTCGGGGATGTGCATCTTGCGATACAGCCCGAGCAATTCCCCGTTCGCGTCTATCACCACCGCCGTATTGTGGTACAGCCCCGCTGCCCGTTTCTCGAACAATGAGCCGACAATGACGACATTGTGCTGCTTCGCCACAGCGCACAATGCACGCGAACTCGGTCCCGGAATCGGCTCGGCCATGTCAAAGTAGCTGTAGTCTTCGCTCTGACAAAAATACTTTGAGCGGAATAGCTCTTGGGTGCAGATGATCTTGGCCCCGAGCTGGGCGGCTTCTTCGATCGCATCGAGAGTCGCCTCTAGGTTCGCCTCCAAATCCTCACTGGCCCGCTGCTGAATCACAGCGACCGGCACGACACGATAGGTTGCCATCGGTTGTCCAATGCAAAGCCGGAGAAGTCGATCACGGACAAACGGCTCGCCCGAGTCGCTCATTGTCAGGGACCAGCCCAGCCTGTCAACGTCAGTGAATTCTCGCCCTCATGGCCCGTTCTCTTGGATCGTCACCGTTCGCCGGATAGCATGGCACTTGAGTCACAAATCAGAAGTTGCTGATATGTGGCTCGTGAACGCCAATCAATGCCTTCGGAGAATCTCGAATGCTGTCCACTCCATGTACGACTTGGTCGACGACGCCTGTGACGCGACGGAGATGGGGACTTATCGGGTTCTTCAGTGGACTGCTCGCCGTTGGAATGCTGGTTGGTGGACTGCGTGCCGCCGAGCCGAAGCTGCAATCTCATTTCACAGTCCGAAAACTCCCCGATGCGGCGACCAGTGTGGCTTTCTCTCCTCGGAGCGACCTCCTGGCAGTCGGCAGCTATGAGACCGTTGAACTCTGGAATGTCACCGAGAAATCCAAACTCGGCTCCCTCTTCGTCAAGTCTGGGTTTGCCCGCAGCCTGGCCTTCTCCCCCGATGGGACTCTGTTGGCGATCGGCGGGTATCAGAAGATTCAACTGCATGCCGTCGAGTCCCGACAACTCGTGCGTGAGATCAAGGGACACCGTGGGTATGTGACTGCCGTCGTTTGGAATCGGGCGAGCGATCGGCTGTACTCAGCGAGCGAAGACAAGACCGTCCGTGTTTGGGCCGCTGCGGATGGAGCGGAATTGAGCCAGTTCGTAGATTTTCCCGCACCGGTCATGGGGCTGGCATTATCTCCGGATGAAACTCTGCTCGCGGTGGCCGGAGGAGATGAGACCCAACTGACCAAGCCTGGATTTGCTCAGTTGCGGAAAGTCAGCGGCGAGGTGGTTCACGAACTGGCGGCCCCGAAGCGTGTTGCGACCGACATCGCCTTTACCCCTGACGGCAAGCAGTTGGTGCAGACCGGATTCGATGAGCAGGCTCACCTGTTTCAGGTGGATACAGGCATCCTGGTCGGTGACTACACGGAGCATGCGCGACCGACGAACAGCATCGCGTTTGCCGCGCAAGGTACGCTGGCTTTGACAGCTTCAGGGGGACGATTCCAAGGCAAAAACGAACTCCACGTGTGGTCACTGGCCGATCGCAAGCTGGTCACGCTGTGGGAGCCGGCAGAGGGACGCTTGTTGCGCATTGCCGTCTCACCGGATGGGAAATGGTTGGCCATCGCTGCAGCAGACAAGAACGCCACCGTGTGGGATCTCTCGGCACTCTCGGCGGAAAAAACCGCCCCCGTTTCTCCCGCCACAGAGGATCAGACGCCGATGACCACTCGCGAGTTTTCTCTCAGATCCCAGTTCGTCAATACCGAGGGAACACCTGGAAAGCGGATCGGGATCATTGGTCTGGATACCTCGCATGCGATCGCCTTCGCCAAGACCTTCAACGCCGACCCCCCGGTGGCGGCTCTGGCAGGGATGCGTGTTACGGTCGCCTATCCGCATGGCAGCCGCGACATCGAAGGATCGGTCAGCCGCATTCCCGGCTACACAGAAGAGGTCCAGAAACTTGGCGTCACGGTCGTCGACTCGCTCTCCGCCCTGCTGGAACAGGTCGATTACGTACTGCTCGAAACCAACGACGGGCGTCCCCATTTGGAGCAGGCTTTGGCGGTCTTCCAAGCGGGCAAGCCGGTCTTCATCGACAAGCCGGTGGCGGGCACACTCGATGATGCCGTTTGCATTTATGAGGCAGCCCGGCACTACAAAGTCCCGGTCTTCTCGTCGTCGTCTCTTCGCTTCATGGAGGACGCTCAAGCCGCTCGCAATGGCAGTTGTGGCAAGATCCTGGGCTGTGACTCGTTCAGTCCGTGCGCGTTGGAGAAGACCCATCCGGACTTGTTCTGGTATGGCATCCACGGGGTTGAAATTCTCTACACCGTGATGGGACCAGGTTGCCAGACCGTCAACCGCAGCTCGACTCCAGATGCTGATGTCGTGCTGGGGACATGGAAGGAGGGCCGCATCGGCACCTTCCGAGGGATGCGCAGCGGCAAGTCCGGCTACGGCGGAAACGTCTTCGGGGCTGACAAGTTCCTGCCGCTGGGTAACTTCAAGGGGTACGACCCGCTGGTGCTGGCAATCGGAAGATTCTTCCAGACCGGAGACACACCCGTGACCGTTGAAGAGACGCTGGAGATCTACGCCTTCATGGAGGCTGCTGATGAAAGCCGGCGCCAGGGCGGATCCTCCGTTTCAGTTCCCGCCACACTGAAAAAGGCCCAGGCTGCAGCTCAGCTCAGACTTGAGTCGCTCCTGAAGTAGACTCGACCTCGTAATGCGTGACTCGTTGGGAGAACGATCTGGCAAGGGGCCTAGTAAAAGTGTGCCCGAAGCCTTCCCGTCCCACGGATTGCTGCACGAGACCGGAGGGCACAGCCCGAGTCCGCAGGCCCGAGTCCCGGCACTGCGGGTCCGGTCTACACCACTCAGCCGACGAACTCTGGATGACCGTTCTCGCTGGCAAACCGTGCCACGTGTGCCACTTACAACGGTTGACCCGTGCAGCGGATGACCTGGACGACAGAACAGACAACACGCGGGTGGAATCGTGAGGTGGACACGGATACCATGCCGCGAGTGGACCGGCGGTTGGCCGGATGTTGATTGCACGCAGGCAGGGAAGCTCGGTGTCAGGATGACCGTGCGATGTGTTTCCAATTGGATGATTGAGTCTGCTCTCGCTGTGGATTAAGCAGCGTTTCGGCTCGACAGATCCTACTTGCTACTGTGCCGCATCCCTATGGTCGACAAGACATTTGAAACCGAAGATCAACTCATTTCTCGCGCTCAGTTGGCGCTGTCCAGTTGCAACTGGTCATTGGGAGAGTGTGCGGCACTGTGGACGAAGCGTTACGCGAAAGGTCGCACGGATGCGGCCTTTGGCGAGGTGCTCGGCCTCAGCGCGGATCAAATCTACCAGCGGCGGCGCGTGTGGGAAACCTTTGGCGACATCCATACGCAATACACCCATCTGAAGTGGTCACACTTCTATGCTGCTCTCAACTGGGACGACGCCGCTGCATGTTTGGGCTGGGGGGATGAGATCCAGGCAACTGTGTCCGAGATGCGGGCTTGGCGGCGGGCTCAGCACGGCGAGGATCTGTCGCTAGCGGCGAACGAGGAGTCGGAAGTCCCGTTCGATCCGACCGGGGACTTCCTGACCATCGAGACCGGGGTCGTTCGAGATCCCGCCGAGATGGGTTATGAGGCCGCTCAGCGGCGGGCTGGCGGCGGAGCGGTGATGGATGATCGCGAACGTGCTGCGACAGCTTCATCGGTGGCCCGCGCGACAAATGACGATTACGCTCCGTTTGGAAAGGGTGCCCGCGGACCCGCTCCCGCTGAGGGTGCTGATCGCGACCGCACTGCCCCTCCGGTCGAACAGATCGCCAAGCGTGTGGTCTCGACTTTGGAGAAGTGTAATCAAGCCCTCAGCCCCGAAGTGCTGGAGGACTTTTCGTCGTTGCCGATGGCGCTGCAACAGCGGCTCTTGAATGTGGTGGACAATCTGCTGTCCAAGGTCGCTGGCTTGCGGTAATTGGAACTCGGAGTTCGACTCCCGCACCCGCGGTTTACAGCAGCTCCAGCGTCAGCCATAGACTCGGATCCCCGTCATAGGGGAACTCGGTGGTGAGGGCCAGTGGATGTGTCCCCACGTGTTGATCGTGGAGCTGAGCGAAAAAACCGATGCGCGGTTGAGCGGCGGGATCAAAACCAGTCAGAGTTTTGGCGGGGATCCAGACGGCCAAACGGTAGCCGG